>VFKO01000178.1 GCA_009885515.1 Rhodobiaceae bacterium
CGTGTAGCCGATCTCATAGTCCGTCTCTGGCGTTGAGCTCGCCAAATTCAACACCTCGGTCGAGTAGACGATCTCGCGATCTTCCGTCACGCCCGTCGACGCCCGCATCACAGCCGAACCGCCGGTGATATGCAACGGCCGCGACACGGCAACTCCCAGACTGTCCATGTCACTGAAAATACCGGTCTTGGACAGCGCGATGCCGTAGGCCTGGCTCTCGATATCCGAAAAACTTTGGAACAGACTCCCATTCACGGGCGCAGCATCCGTTTTTCCCATGCTCCAGGAGCCCGACAACACAAAGTCGTCGCCAAGGTCAAACCGCACGCCCGCGCCCACTGATGTAGTCGCTGCCGACGCCGTCAGCGCCAGCGCACCCTGTTCGCTCGTACCCAACAGGCTGTTTTCCTCCTCGGTGTAGGCAGCGTTCAACCCGGCTACACCCCAGGGCGCAAACCTCCAACTCATCGCCGCTACCGTATTCTGCGCCGAACGCTGATGCGTCGAGTTTTGTGTCAGTTTGGCCAGCACCTGATCGCTCGCCATGACTTCCGTGCTATATTTGCTGGTCGCGCTCTGCTCGCTGGCAGCATGCCCGAAAGAGAACGTCAAATCATTGCCGCTCGTAAACGACGCCGCCAGGAAGTTCGCATCACTGGTCAGTGCCAGGAACGGCGAATTCATTGCCGACGCCGACATAAACAGTCCCGCATAGGCAGGACTTGCCGACAGATCAAGCTGGTTGAAATTGCCGGAAAGCGAAGCGTTGTGGCCGACCGTCACCGACGTGCTGTCGGAGAAGCGCGCCTTGACGACGAGATCGCTCAGCGCCGTGTCAGGCCGGTCCGTGAAGCTTGCCGCTGCAACACTATTCGGTGCTTCGTCCGCGACAAATCCAGAAATGGCATAACCGTCCCCGAAACCTGAAACATGACGCAGGCCCGAGCCCGCATTTTCCAACACGCCAGCGAGGCTCACCGCACTCTGCGCCACGGCCGAGGAAAGATCAGTTCCGTAGTCGCGGCCAAACGCGTCGAAAAACACCAGCTTCTTGGCAATCAGCGAATTGCGTACCGCCACGCCCAACGGGCCCGATACGCCCGATCCGCCAACTTCACCCGTGCCCGTAAAGCCGTTCGTGCTCGCGCCCGACGTCGCAACCGAAGTTGAACCCAGAGGCGCCAAAGCCGCGCCCAAATTGACCAAGCCGCGGCCATAAACTCCATCGACACCCACCGCGCCCAGATCGGTCGCCGATTGCAGCAAGATGCTCACCACTTGCTTGTTCGTCAGAAAGGGCGAGGCGCCAAGCACGCGCGCCGCAACACCCGACACATAAGGTGTCGCCATCGACGTTCCCGACATCGTGGCATAGCCGCCGCCCAAATAGGCCGACAAGATGTTCTCGCCCGGCGCCACCAAAAACACGTCCTTGAAGCACGTCGTCGCGCCACCGGATGCAACGCAGCCGCCATTGCCTGGAGTTTGCGAGAACGACGAGATGACGTTCGTCGATTTGACCGAACCGACAATCAACATGCTGCCGACGATACCGGCTTGCGTCGCGTAAGCCGCCGGATAACCCGGTGCCAAAGCATTGCCGCTATTGCCCGCTGCTGCCACGATGACCGATCCCGCAGTCGCCGCCTGTTGCAAAGGCGCAAGCAATGTCGTTGAAGGCGAACTACCGCCCAGACTCATGTTGATCACGCGTGCGTTTTTCGTTGCTGCATACGAGATGCCTTGGCCCACCGCCGTGTACGTGCCGCTGCCATTGGCATCCAAAACTTTTACTGCCAACAGCGACGCGCCAGGTGCAACGCCGGTGTTGCCCATACCGTTCGCCGCCCCAGCGATAATGCCCGCGACGTGCGTGCCGTGTCCGTGGTTGTCGTTGCCCTGCGCCGACGTGCCCGGACACGCAGTGGTGCCGCCGAAGCAGGCTCCACCCGCGGCGATCCGGCCGGTGAACTCGCTATGCGTGAGAAAAATTCCTGTATCGACCACTGCGACCAGAACCCCGGCGCCCGTGTTGCTGCTCGGCGGCGTCGGCGTGGGTGCGGTTGGTTGGCGGCGCCTGACGCGCAGCGCGTTCACGGATGCGCCAGACGCGCTGAGATCGCTGTAGTCCGTCAGCCAGGTTTTGTCATCGGCGTTTTCTTCTGCTTCGCGTGCATCCACGCCGTACACCCATTGCGCATCACGCGCCTGAGCGGCAGGCACTGCGTTGTGCAAGGTGCTGGCGCCAAAAACAAGCAGCGCAATGCGAAGACGAAGGGACATGAGGAAGCTCCAGCGCAAAATAGCGGTAGACCCGCGAGTGCCCCAACTATGCGCGTGGGCGATCTAACACCTGGTTCAAACAGCGAATGAAATTTGAATCAAAAAGCACCCGCTGAGTGCGCGCGCGAAAGTGAATGGAAAGTAAAGTCGCGCAAAGCGGCGTCCGGCACGGTTAGTTTTCGGTTACGACCTCAGGATAGGCAAAAAGTCCCATGCTGCCACCGGTGTGCAAGAACACCACCGTCTGTTCCCGGGTAAATTTCCGGCGCCGCACATGACCGATCAACGCCGCCATCGCTTTGCCCGAATAGACCGGGTCAAGCAGCAATCCTTCGCTTTGCGCCGTCAACGCCAAGGCTTCGCGCATCGCCTCGGTCGGTTGTCCATACGCCTCACCCTGATAACCGTCGATCACATGCACATGCGCCGAAATATCGTCGAGCTTGGCACCCGCAAGCTGCAGCGTCTCCAACGCCAGCGCATGTGCCGCCGCCGCAATGTCGCCGCCGCCTTTCTTATAGACATTCACACCCATGACTTTCGTCGCGCTGCCGTTGAGCACTGCGCCGGCGATCAGACCCGCTTGCGTCCCGCAACTCGACGAGGCGTGCACGATGGCATCGACTTTCAGGTCCAACCCCGCAGCTTGAGTTTGGATTTCGCCAAAGGCCTCGACATAACCCAGCGACCCCACCGCGTTCGAACCGCCAATCGGCACAACATAGACTTTGCGCCCGGCGCCCTCGTGCTCCGCCATCACCTCAGCCAGCTTCGCGCTGGCTTGCCGCTCCGCCACACCATGCATCCGCGCGCCAAACAGCCGGTCAAGCAACACATTGCCCGATTGCCGGTAAGCCTCGCCGTCGCGCTCTACCATGTCGATCAAAATCAAATCGCAAAGCAGCCCCAGTTTGGCTGCCGCCGCCGCGGTTTGGCGGGCATGGTTCGACTGGATCGCACCAAAGGTGACGACGGCATTGGCGCCTTGTGCCATCGCCTCTCCCATCAAAAACTCAAGCTTGCGCGTCTTGTTGCCGCCCGTGGCCAGCCCCGTACAATCGTCGCGCTTGACATAAAGCGTCGGGCAATCAGGCCCCAGCAAAGCGCGCAGCCGGTCCATCCGCTCCAGCGGCGTCGGAAGATGCGCGAATTTCAAGCGGGGCAGGCGGGAGAGTGAGTGCATGGTGTATGCTTCTTTTCATTGATGCTCGATTCTCACGCCATTATGCCATGATGCCCCCAAACGCACTATCTGCGAGTTCCACCTATGTCGTCCGACATCATCGTCCAGGATCGCGAAGAACTGATCCTCTTGCTCTGCGAAGCCGCCGAGTTCGAGCATGCCGTCATGTGCACCTATCTCTATGCCATGTGGTCGCTCAAGCGCGATGAAAGCGAAGGCGTAACGGCGGACGAACTTGCGGCGATCAACAACTGGCGCGCCTCGTTGCGCAAGGTCGCCCGTGAAGAAATGCTGCATTTGTGCTTGGTCAACAATCTCCTGGCCTCATTGGGCGCATCACCCCATTTGTGGAAGCCTGAGTTTCCGGTCCGCGCCGGCCATTTCCCCGCCGACGTGGTGATGAAGCTGACACCGTTTTCGCTGCAGGCCCTCGACCATTTTCTCTACATCGAACGCCCCGAGGGCCTCGACCTCAGCGACGGTAAAGGCTTCGACCACAAGGATCATTATCACCGCGTCGCGCGGCCCGACATGCTATCGCCCACAGCGCAGGACTATGCGAGTCAGGGGCAACTTTATCACGGCATATTGCAGGGACTGATTGCGCTGTCGGCGCAATGGGGCGAGGACAGGGTCTTCGTCGGCCACGATCAAGCCCAAGTCGCGGGGGCAGAGTTTGGACTTCCAGGCCTGTTCAAGGTCACCGATCTGAACTCAGCCCGCCGCGCCATCGAGGAAATCGTCATCCAGGGCGAGGGCGCACCGGCGCACAGCGAAACCTCGCACTACGCCCGCTTCGCCGCGATTAAAAGCAATCTGGTTGCCATGCAGTCCGCGCGCCCAGCCTTCAATCCCGCCCGCGATGTCGCCACAAACCCCACGTTGCTGGACCTTCCAGAGCGCACCGACCTGACACGCATCACCGGCCCGCATGCCCCCAAGATGGTTGACCTCGGCAACGCGGTCTATGCGTTGATGATGCGCACATTGGCCCAGGTGTTTTCGCCCGCGCCGTTGCCGGGCGAACTGCGCGTCGGCCTGGCAGTTGGCTCGACCGAACTGATGTATGTGCTGCAGACGGTGGGAGAGGCTGCGACCCGCTTTCCCGGCGCCGGGCTGAGTTTTTCGCTGCCGCGCTCAGCCGGCCAGCTGGTACAGAGTTGCGCCGGGCAAATTCTTAGTGAACGGACAAGCGAGCTTGGAATTGTCGCTGCGGCCCTTGAACCGTATGCAACAATGCCCGGCGTCGCCTCACGCCTGCAGGCCCTGGCAAAGCGCTTTGACGAACTTCATGACCGCTTCGAAGGCCATATCGCAATCGCCGTCGACCGCACCGCAGCCGTAAAGGTCCCAGCGCTACCAGCCGGCGTCGATCCATCCGATCCAAACGTTGCAAGCACCAAAGACATCACGCTGCGCTTCGACACCAAGCGCTGCATTCATTCCCGCCACTGCGTTCTGGATGCGCCCGGCGTCTTTCGTGCCAACACCAAAGGCGCCTGGCTTCACCCGGAAGCCTTGCCGATTGAGCACGTCGTGCGGGTCGCCCACAATTGTCCGTCAGGCGCCATCACCTATCAGCGTCACGACGGCGCGGCCCAAGAGGCAGCACCCCAGGTCAATGTCATCCGCGTCCGCGAAGACGGACCCTATGCCGTCGCCGCAGATGTCAGCCTGCACGGGGACACGTTCACGCGCGCCACGCTCTGCCGCTGCGGCCAGTCAAAAAACAAACCCTTTTGCGACAACGCTCATCGCGCCGCACAGTTCAAGGCTCCAGGCGAACCTTTAACCACCGAAAGCGACCCGCTCGAATTCCGTGGCGGCACGCTGACGATCGATCCACTCACCGACGGCCCGCTGCAGATCATGGGCAATTTCGAAATCTGCTCCGGCACCGGCCGCACCATCACCCGCGCCCAAAACGCCAGACTCTGCCGCTGCGGCCAGTCAGGCACAAAACCCTTCTGCGACGGCACGCATGCACGGGTGGGGTTTAAAAGCTAAAACCACTTCGTCCAGCGGAACACGGCAATCTCGATCACGATCAAAGTCGCCAATATCCACAGTAAAAGCCAGAACGCATTCGGATCTTCGGCAAGCGGTATGCCAGCCAGGCTCACCCCGAACAGCGACGTGATGAAACTCAGCGGCAACATGATCGCAGCCACAATCGTCAACACGTATGAGTTCCGGTTCTGCCGCTCGGTCAACCGGTTGAGCACCTCGTCCTGCACCACGCTTGCCCGTTCACGTACGCTGTCCAGCTCTTCGAC
>VFKO01000096.1 GCA_009885515.1 Rhodobiaceae bacterium
ACGCGCTCCTGGCCGGGACGGAATTCGTCGAAGCCGAAGACGGATTTGAGGATTTGGTGTTTGGGGTTGGGCATCGTCCAAGTTGACTCTAACCGATCTTGTCGGGAAACAATCCCGGCATCCAGCGTGACGCCAACGACGCAGGAAACGCAAGCCGAAGAGGCGCACGCGAGCTCTCCGAGGCGACAACGCCTTTTTCGCTCAAGGCGGCGACTATACGTCTTGACTGGCGCTCGCCGACTGCCACCAGTTCAGCGACGTCGCCGCGCGGCAGCTCGCCACGATAGAGCAGCGCTTCGACAATGTCGCCCGATTTTGAAGGCAGGGTATCCATGCGAATTTCTTCTTCGACCCACACAAGAATTCTGGCGCGCAAGCGATCAGGTTGGACAAGATGCTCCATGAAGCTCACCTGGTCGAGACAGGTTTTCAGAAAGAATTGGGTGAAATCGAAAAGTGCCTCTTCGCTGAGGGTGCCGCGTCCATCAAGGTCATTGCGCCTGTGCATGTCGCAGTTTGCCAAAAGGGTTTTGTACTCGTTCACATTGCGGGCAAGGCCGCGGGCAATCGACCACACAGCGCCGGTATCCAAAGTCTGGAGCATTGTCGCGTGCGACATCAGGCGCACGACGCGCCCGTTGCCGTCCAGAAACGGGTGAATCCAAACCAGACGATGGTGTGCTGCGGCGGCAGCGAGCAGGGTCTCCGATGACCCCAGCTCACCAAACACAGTTTCAAACCGTTCGAGGAAGCGCGGTATGGCGCCGGGACTGACGCCAATGTGCCGGCCTACAATTACATCACGGTGACGGAACTCTCCCGGGATAATGGGGACGCGCTCATTGGTGTTTGGGTCTTCGATCGATTTCAAATCGCCGGGCACAGCCTCATAGAAGCGGCGGTGAATTTCACGGATTGCCGCCACCGAAGTGGGGGCCGTTTTTAGTCCGCCCTCGTCGAGCCATTTCTGTACGGCGATGTGCGCCGCCGACTCTAGCTGGAGGTTTCGTTTCCGTGGATCCTGGCTGTAGTCGTTTTTCAGAGCGCGTTCGATGTCGATGGGGTGGGTGTCGTGACCCTCGATGAGATTGCTGTAATAGCAGTTCATCGAACGCACGAGGCCCGACAGGGACGGCAGTATCGCACTGGGCAGGCTGCGCCGAAGGCCTGCTGATTTCTGCGCGAGTTCCAGCAAGAGATCGGCAAGCCCGGCGCGAAAGCGGCTGGATTCTGCGATGCGCATGGGCTCCATCAAGCCAGTGCTTTCGGCGCGATCTTCGGGCATGACTATGTCCGCGTTTATGACCGGTTCAATGTCCGGTTCACTATAGATTTATTTGCGCAATATCATATAGATATAGAACATTTGGAATTACTAAATATGTTAATATGTCCGGTTTATTATGGACGCGCCGGACTTGAAGTGTCTGCAGACTGGACCGCCAACCGCATGAAGGCTTCCACGCGCACGCGTGCATTTTCGCGGATGTCGATGTGAAAGAGCGGGTAGTCGAGGCCGTGGTAATTTTTGCCGCCCATGTCGGCGCGGTCGAAGGGCGTGCCGGTTTGGTCGGCGACGACGAGCATGCCGTCTTTGCACTCGGCCCAGGTGTGGTTGGTGACGGGCGGCTTGAGTGGCGGGAACGTCATGCCTTGCGGGCTGTCGTCGCCCCAGGACTTTAGCGAGAACTTGCCGGTGAAGGGCACGCCGCCTTTGTGTTGAGATGCCGGGGCGCGAGCGCTTTCAAAATACGGACCATCAAACTTCCCCAATAGGTGTTGCGGGCGACAGTAATGGGGCTGTATGCGTTGTGCAAGGATGGATGAATTGAGCGCAATTTTCGTCGATGCCGACGCGTGCCCCGTGAAGGACGAGGTTTACCGCGTGGCGCGGCGTTATGGGTTGAAGGTTTATGTGATTTCGAATGGCGGCGTCAGGGTGCCCGTTGATCAGCTGATCGAGATGGTGGTCGTCGAAGCAGGGCCGGATGTGGCCGACGACTGGATCGCGGCGCGCGCTCAAATCGGGGACATTGTGGTGACGGCGGATATTCCCCTCGCCCATCGCTGTCTACAGGCGGGTGCCGAGGTGATTGGGCCGACGGGGCGGGCGTTCACGCTGAATTCGATCGGGGCAGCGATGGCGCAACGGGGATTGATGGAGCATCTGCGCTCCACGGGGGAAATCACCGGCGGGCCGAAGCCTTTCGCGGCCGGCGACCGTTCGCGGTTCCTGTCGTCCCTTGACGAAGCGGTGAACAGGGTGAAACGTAGACGTGGTTAGATACAGGATGGAAAAGCGATGGCAATTTCACTTTATGATTTAAGCGTGGCGAGTTACCTGCAGACCCTGGGCGGGGTGATTGGTGTTTTGGAGAAGGGGCTTGCGCATTGCACGGCTAACGGCATCGATCCCAATGAGATCGTTGAGGCGCGGCTGACCTCCGACATGCTGCCGTTCCGGTTTCAGGTGCAATCGGTGGCGCATCATTCGGCGGGCGCCATCGAGGGCGTGAAGGCCGGCGTATTTTCGCCGCCGAGCGGGCCGGACCTCGACTACCGCGGCTTGCAGAAACTGGTGAGCGACGCACGCGAGGCGCTGGGCAAGTTGACGCAAGCAGAGGTGAATGCGCTAGAGGGACGCGACGTGACCTTTCAGCTGCGCGATTTCAAGCTACCGTTCACGGCGGAAGGTTTCCTGATGTCATTCTCGCTGCCCAACTTCTATTTCCACGCCGCCACGACCTATGACATTTTGCGGATGAAGGGCGTGAAACTGGGCAAGCGCGATTATATGGGCCAGATGCGGATGAAGAGTTGAGGCTGCGTCACTGGGCTCCCCGCTGATCTGTCGTTATTCGGCAGCGCCGACGCGCACCCGCAGTTCGCGGACCTTCTCGTGGCGCTGAAGGTGGCGCGTGACTGCGAAGAGATTTTTGGCGCGCGGGTTGCCTGCCGGGCTGAGCATGCGCATCAAGCTTTTGGGCGGTGTACCGACGGCTACGGCGAGGCGCTGAAAGCCGATTGTTGCATTGATGTAGTTCCGCAATATTGCTTTTCCGGTCGCAAGGTCGCCGGAATAGAGCGCCTCAAGCCCCTCACGCAGCAAGGCCGTTCGATAGCGTGGGCTGCGCTTAATTCGGGCGACGACCAGTTCTTTGAAGTCTCGTGTCAGGGGCATGTCTAGTCCTCTCCATTCTCTTTTCGCCGTTTGTAGTCGGTCCATCCAATTTGGGCGGATTTGATATCCGAATTCTGGCGCTTCTTCGTGCCGCCACCGAGCAGGATGACCAGTGTGCGGCCGTCCATGCCAAAATACACGCGATAGCCCGGGCCGAAGTCGATCTTCAGTTCACTAACGCCCTCGCCTGCCCCCTTTACGTTTGAGGTATTGCCCTAACCCGCTGATAGACACGAAGTGTCAGCATGACTAATTGGTACCTCATACGATACCATAATGCAAGCAGATTTTGGATGGACCGGTTCTTGATGGGAATGACATGCGGGCGCGAATGTACAGAACACTCTGCTGGTGGTAGCAACTGTAGGGATTGCGGTTGTCCAGATGTTGCAGGCGATGTTGATGGTGTTTCTGCGCTTTTTCCCAGGATGGCGGCAGTGGCGGCGGGTTTTGGGCGGCCTTGGCCGGGTGTAGAATTGGGGTGCTCACGAAAGGACAGGCTTTGAAAACCAACTATATCCTGATCGACTTTGAGAACGTGCAGTCCAGCACGGCTGGCGCGCTGGATGAAGGGGCGTTCAAGATCAAAGTCTTCATCGGCGCCAAGCAGACACGCATCTTGCTGAGCATGGCCAGTGCGTTGCAGGCCCTGGGAAA
>VFKO01000073.1 GCA_009885515.1 Rhodobiaceae bacterium
CCCCCGATGGCCCGACGACGGCAACGGTTTTCCCGGCAGGCACGGTAAAGCTCACGCCCTTCAAGATTGTGCGTTCAGGCTCATAGGCAAACACCACGTCTTCGAACCGGATCTCGCCGCCCGAGATTTTTACATCCGGCGCACCGGGCTTGTCCTTCACTTCCGGCGGCACGTGCAACACATCGAACATCTTCTCCATGTCGATGAGCGCCTGATTGATCTCGCGGTAAACCGTGCCCAACAAATTCAGCGGCACATACAACTGAGTGAGAAATCCATTGACGACAACAAGGTCACCCAGCGTCATCATGTTCAGCGAGATGTGATAGGCCGCCAGACACATCACAGCGACCAAACCAACTGTGATAATCGCTGCTTGTCCGGCATTCAGCACCGACAATGACATCTGCGACTTTTCCGAAGCGTCCGCATAGCGCACCATCGCGTGGTCATACCGATTGGCCTCGTGCGCTTCGTTGTTGAAGTACTTCACCGTTTCATAGTTTAGCAAACTGTCAACGGCCTTGGTGTTGGCCTCCGTGTCGCTGTCGTTCATCTGACGGCGAATTTCCGTCCGCCAAGACGTAACCCGGATCGTGAACACGCCATAGACAATCACGGTGACGACAGTGATTGCCACATAACCCCAATGGTAAACCCACAGCAGATAGCTGCACACCAACACGAGTTCGAGAATGGTCGGTGCAATCGAAAACAACACATAAAAAAGCAGAACATCGATGCCTTTGGTCCCGCGCTCAATGACCCGCGTCAGCCCCCCGGTCTTGCGCTCCAGATGAAAGCGCAACGACAAGGCGTGGATGTGCCGGAACGTTCGCCCCGCGACGGTCCGCACCGCGTTATACACGGCCTTCGCCGCAATCGCATCGCGCAACTGCGCGAACCCCTGCATCAAGATCCGTGCGACGCCGTAGGACACAATGAGCGCAATAGCGACCCCCACCGCTTGAACGGCCTGACCATTGCCGCCCAGCGCATCTACCGCCGCGCCGTAGAACAATGGAAAGGAAAGGGTGGCGACTTTCGCCAACACCAGCGCCACCATCGCAATGACGATGCGTGCTTTCAAATCAAAGCGGCCATCCGGCCATAAATAGGGAACAATGGCCTTGATGGGGCCAAAGCGGCTCATGCCCTTTTGAGCATCGCCCGCACTCACTGTTGATCGTCCTGGAGAAGGTGCCATGGCGATCCCTTACGCCATACACAATGCAAGTTCCAGAAAAACTGTCCGTCTTCCAATCCTATCCCGGAAGCACCAAATCATGACCCGCATAAATCATGTCCGGGTCACTGATCCTGCCTTTGTTGGCGGCATAGATTGCCCGCCACTTCTTGCCGCTGCCGTAATGGCGCTTTGCAATCCGCCACAAACTGTCTCCGCGGCGGATGGTGATCACCGCGCCGCTCGCGTGTATGGAGTTACCCCCCGCCACCTTCGCTGCCGGCAACTTGAAGGGCACGTGCGCTTCATCGAGAGCCACACCAGCAGCACTTGTCAGCTTGAGCGTGACTGTTGTTGCATCTTTGCCGGTGGCGTTCCGTACATCCATCGACCACCGCCCGCCCGCGTCAACAATCGTTTCACCTGCGCGTGTATTGTTGAGCGCAGCCTTGATTGTTGCGCCGGGATCAGCTTTGCCGGTGAACACGGCATGCCCATCGGGTCCGGATGACACGTTTCCGACGATCAGCCCGATCACCGGCTCGCCGCTCTCTGCCGGATCAAGTGCCGACGCATTGTGCTCGACAGCCAACAATGTGATGCGAGCCAATCCACCACTGCTGGCGGCAGGGCTGATCAGGGCGCGCTTTGGCCCCGCAATAATTCTACCCGTTTTAGCCTTGGCGGAAATTTCAAGATCGAACTCCTGGAGTACCGGCGGAATTTTGAATTCAATCGACCAATTGCCGCCGCCGTCGGCAACAGCTTTTCCCAGCGCCTCGCCGTTGCGAGCGATCAGCACCTCGTCGCCAGGCGTTGCGGTGCCGGTAAACGACGCCCGCCCCTTGTAATCCATGCCCGCTGTTTCAAACGACGGCGCCGCTCCGCCGACGGCGCCGCTCAAGACTTCTTGCGTGCTCGAAGCTTCAGCCGGTTCGTCGCCATTCAGAATCGAGGTGACAACCGTATCCTTCATGTCTGCCGGCAAATCACCCAACGGAACCGTCGTGCGCGCATCTGCATCCGATTTTGCGGAGTGATTTCGCGTGACCGCAAATATCAACGAGGAGATCAAAAACATGAGTGCCAGAATTACAATGACGCGCGCCATATCAGCCAAATATTCCTATCAATACCGGAAGGCCACTTTAGTCGCGCACACCGCTGCCGCAATTGCGGCATGACCGGCTGTCAACAAGTTCGTTAGTGTTGATTTAGCGACTTCAGATAGAGCGCAATTGCCCGCCGGTCTTCGCTTGTGAGGTGTTTCGTGTTGTCTTCTATCACTTCCGCCATTGGACCTTGAGCCGAATCAAAGTCTGGCTTCACCCCACTCTTGAGATATTCCGCTATTTCTTCCACAGACCAATCGGCGAAGTTACTCTTGGTTGCACCAACGAGAGCGGGTACTCGCCAACCATCCGGCCCGCTCCGGTTTCCCTGCAAATGAGCACCACCATCAAGCGCTCCAAAAAAATTGCGCGGCGTATGGCATTGCCCGCAATGACCCAGCGCCCTGACCAAATACTCGCCGCGAGGCCAGTCCTCATTTTGCGGGCTATCAACGAACAGCAGTTTCCAGCCTTTCATCAGCGCGCGCCACGAAAATGGAAACGAAATCTTGTTTTCGAGCTGCGGCGCCTTCACGGGTTTAAGCGTGAACAGATAGGCTTTGATCGCAAGCACATCGCTCACACCCATCGCCGAATAAGACGTGTACGGAAACACCGGATAAAGCTGCTCGCCGTGAATGCCCTCTCCCCATGTCACGGCACGAACAAAGTCCTCGTCACTCCAACCGCCAATGCCGGTTTCAACGTCGGGCGTAAGATTGGGTGAATAAAACACACCGAATGGTGTCGCAAGCGCCCGGCCACCGGCAAACGCAATACCGGAACCCTTCCGGTCCCAATGACAACTGATGCAACCCGCAGCTCGCACAACGTAGGCGCCCCGCTCAGCCATACCAGGGTCGCGGCTTGAACTCTCTTCGGTAATGACCACCGGCGAACTAGACGGCACAGACAACCAAGCCAGAACCAAGGCGCCGG
Source organism: Rhodobiaceae bacterium (assembly GCA_009885515.1). Taxonomy (GTDB): domain Bacteria; phylum Pseudomonadota; class Alphaproteobacteria; order Micropepsales; family Micropepsaceae; genus SZUA-430. Next base: position 3,238 of record VFKO01000073.1, read on the forward strand.
TTGCGAGCGCCCCAATAATCGCCAGCCGTAACAGCCTCATGCCTACGGAGCTTCTGGCCCACGAAACTGATCGTGACACCCCTTGCACGACTTCCCAAGGGCACCGAAAGCAGCATCGAACTTTGCCTGATCTCCCGCTGCGGCATCCGCCGCCTTCAGGGCACTGCTCAATGCTTCGATTGCCGATTTGAATTGGTCGGGCTTCGTCCAGATATCCTGCAGAGCCCGTGACTTTGCAACGCCGGCATCTCCTATGCCCGTTCCTTTTGGAAAGCGCGATTGCATCGTCTCTGTAAACGCGATGGCTTTCGCAAGTTCCGCCTTCGCTCCCGCAGCGTCGGTGGCGGTCCGCGCCCCCTTCAAGTTGCCGCCAAGCGCTTTCATTCCGGCGACACGATCATCGACAATTTGCTGCGGTGTGAGCGCAGCCGAAGCCAACACACTCCCCGCAGACAAGGCCAATCCAGCAACCAAAGCACAGATCCAAACTTTCATCACACATCTCCTGGAATTAACCCATCGTTACCCATTGCCTCGCCCGCGCCAAGCCCCAATTTGACTCTGATGCCAAAACAGTCACTGTTTCGACACACAAATCAGCCACAAACTCAAACTCTTTACGGGTGAGCCTTATAGTAGCCCCCTATTGCGTTCAGACTTGGATAGAGCAATGCATAAGTTGATTGGCGTTTGCGTCTTTTGTGGATCGTCCGAAGGCAGCGATCCTGCCTATTCACAGGCCGCGAAGGCACTTGGCCGCCACATCGCCGAAGCCAAAGCAAAATTGATCTATGGTGGCGCTTCGATCGGCCTTATGGGCGACGTCGCGCGCGCGGCTCTTGATGCCGGCGGCGAAGTCATCGGTATCATCCCGCAGTTCCTCCGCTCCCGTGAAATCGAGCTGAGCTCTTTGACGGAACTTGTCATCACCCCAAACATGCACGAACGCAAAGAGCGCATGCACAGCCAATCCGATGCGTTTGTTGTGCTACCCGGCGGGCTTGGCACGCTTGAGGAAGTTCTCGAAGCGATGACCTGGGCGCAATTGGGATTGCACAAAAAGCCGATTGTCTTTGTCAACATCAAGGGCTTTTGGGACCCGCTCTTCGCCACATTCGATCGCGTCCACACCCACAACTTCGCACGCTATGGCCTGAGGGAGCTTTACACCTCCGTCAGCCGTGTAGAAGACACGCTGCCGGCCATAATGAACTTCCGCCGTCAGGCCGCCGAATAGCGCTCGCGCCGCAAAGCCTCCCAGGACACGAGCGCCAGCGCGCTCCAAATCAGCACAAACGTAATCGCGTGCGCGCGTGTAAAGGGCTCATCATACAGGAACACTGCGATCAACAGACTGATGGACGGCGCCAAGTACTGCAAAAACCCAAGCGTCGACAAAGGGATCAAACGCACGCCCGCTGAAAACAACATCAGCGGAACGGCCGTTAATGGCCCCGCGAGCGCAATGCAAAAACTGACAAATGCCCCCGCATGCACGAACGCACCCTGCTGGCTTGCCGTGAGATAGATCACATACCCCAGCGACACTGGCATCAGCAACAGCGCTTCCACACCCAGACCTTCAATGGACTCCACGGCAACGGTTTTTCGTATCAATCCATAGAAGCCAAAACTAACCGCAAGCACCAGCGACACCCAGGGCAGATACCCCAGTGACAGCGTGTAGTTGGCAACCCCAAGCCCGGCCAGCCCGATCGTGATCAACTGAATCCGCGACAACCGCTCTCCCAGCACCACCACGCCCAGAACAAAACTCACCAGCGGCGTGATGTAGTAACCCAGGCTGGTTGCAATGATCAGTTCATTGATAACCGCCCAAATGAAAACGCCCCAATTCACCGCAATCAACACGGCGCTCGCAAACAAGGCCGCAAGAGAGTTGCGGTTCCTCAGCGCCTGCCACAGTTTCGGCAACCGTCCCCAAACATACAAAACCCACAACACAAACACCAACGTCCCGACAATGCGGTGCGCAACGATTTCGACAGCGCTTACGCCC
>VFKO01000006.1 GCA_009885515.1 Rhodobiaceae bacterium
CCAGGACGTCGACTTTGAGAATGCCGAGCGCGTTCAGGTCATCCTTGTCCCACTCGACGACGGTGCGGTCCTGCATGGCGGCGTTGGAGATGGGGATGACTTCGTCGAGACGGCCGCGGGTCATGACGAAGCCACCGACGTGTTGGGAGAGATGGCGCGGGAAGTCGCCGAGTTCGTCGGTCAGCTTGAGTGCAAGTGCGAGGCGGTGGTCGGCGGGATCGAGGCCGAGCTTGCGGACCTGATCGGCGAGGGGTGCGGATGACGTCCAGCCGGAGAGTGTTCCGGACAGGGCGCTGATGGTGTCTTCCGAGAGGCCGAAGGTCTTGCCGACATCGCGGATGGCGCTGCGGCCGCGATAGCAGATGACGGTTGCGGCGAGGCCGGCACGGTGGCGTCCGTAGCGGGCGTAGATATATTGGATGACCTCTTCGCGGCGCTCGTGTTCGAAGTCGACGTCGATGTCGGGTGGCTCGCGCCGTTCGGCCGAGACGAAGCGTTCGAACAGGAGGTCGATCTGGTTCGGGTCGACTTCGGTGACGTGCAGGCAATAGCAGACGGCGGAGTTGGCAGCCGAGCCGCGGCCCTGACAGAGGATGCCTTGCTGCCTTGCGAAGCGGACGATGTCGTGGACGGTGAGGAAGTAGGGCGCGTAGTTCAGGCTTTCGATGAGCTTGAGTTCGTGGTCGAGGGCGTAGCGGACTTTGGCGGGAATGCCGCTCGGGTAGCGCTGCCGCGCTCCTTCTTCGGTGAAGGCTACGAGGGCGTCTTGCGGTGTGGCGTAGCCTTCGCAGGTTTCCTCAGGGTATTCGTAGCGCAGTTCGTCGAGCGAGAAGTTGCAGGTGCTGGCGAAGCGATCTGTTTCGGCGATTGCTTGCGGGTGGCGGCGGAACAGGCGGGCCATTTCTTCGGGAGGCTTCAGGTGGCGCTCGGCGTTGGCTTGGAGGCGGAAGCCCGCGGCGTCGAGCGTGGTGTGTTCGCGGATGCAGGTGAGGACGTCTTGAAGCTGGCGGCGCCCGGGTGCGTGATAGAGCACGTCGCCGATGGCGATAGGGGACACGTTACACTCGCGGGCGAAGGCTGCGATGCGGTTCAGGTGGCGTTGGTCGTCGCCGCGATAGAGCATGGAAGCGGCGAGCCAGACGCGTTGGTTTGCCAAGCGCTTCAAGGTTGGCTTGACGTTTTCGATATTGGGGCGCGGGGGCACGACGATGAGTTGCAGGCTTTCGGCGAATTCGATCAAGTCGTCGAGAGTGAGAATGCAGTCGCCTTTTTCGGCGCGCTTGTTGCCGATGGTGAGCAGGCGGCAGAGCCTTCCATAGGCGGCGCGATCTTGCGGATAGACTAGAATGTCTGGCGTGGCGTCGCTGAAGACAAGTCGGGTGCCGATGAGGAGTTTGAAGTTCAACTCTTTGGCCTGGGCGTGGGCGCGCACGACGCCTGCGAGCGAGTTGCGGTCGGCGATGCCGAGGCTCGTGAGGCCGAGGGTGTGGGCGCGGCTGACGAGTTCGTGCGGGTGCGAGCCGCCGCGCAGGAATGAGAAGTTGGTGGTGGTGGCGAGTTCAGCGTAGGGCATGTGGGAGGGGCCTCACGCGAATAATCCGTGTACGTACCATTTCGGGGCGCTGGTTTCGTGGCTGAAGAGGCCTTCGCGGAAGAGCCAGTAGCGGCGGCCTTCGCGGTCTTCGACGCGGAAGTAATCGCGGGTGAGGCTGCGGCCTTTGTCGTCGCGCCACCATTCCATGGCGATGCGTTCAGGGCCTTCGGCGTGGGCGATCTCGTGGGCGACGCGGCGCCAGCGGAAGCGGGCGGGTGGGCCGTCGGGGACTTCGGCGATGGCGTCGATTTCCTCCGGGCGCTCGAAGAGGCGCAGTGGCCTTGCGGGGCTTTGTGTGTCCTGTTGAAGGGGGAGGGTTTGGATGGTTTGGGGCTGTTTGTTGTGAGCTGGTGTCACGGTCACGGCATATTCTGGAATGTGGGATTCGGCGAAACCTAAGCGCTGCACGCGGCGGATGCCAAAGCGCACGCCCAAGCGGTCGATGAGGTGGTCGATGCTGTCGTTGCCGTTGGCGCTTGAAACAATGTCTGTCTGGGCTGCTTGGGTTTTTTCGGCCGTTGTGACCGACAGGCGTATGACATCGAAGCCGAAGCCGGGGTCAAGTTCATCGGTGAGCGAGGCGAAGCGTTCCTTGAACAGACGGCAGAGGGCACGTGGATCGCGCAAGGGTTTGCTGGTGGCGACGGAAAGGCGGCGGACGGCGCCGTCGACGCGGAAGAGTGTCACCTGCAAAGCGCGGGCGCCGTCGCCGCGCTGCTCCATGGTCTTGGCGAGTTCGGCGGCCAGGTGCTCGATGGTTTGCAGGATGAAATCTTCGTGCGTGACGGGTTCGGCGAAATTGCGTTCGGCGATGTAAGGTGGCACCGGCAGGCGCGGGGTGATGGGTTCATCGATGAGGCCCAAGGCCTGGTCGAGGCGACGCAGGAGGATCGCGCCGAAGCGGGCGGCGAGGGGCGCGCGTGGGCGGTCTGTGATATCGGCGATTTTTTTCAAGCCGACGCGGGCGAGGGCGTCGACTTTGTCTGGATCGAGACGCAGCGCGGCAAGCGGCAGAGCCGATAGCGTTTCGCGCAGCTCGCTGTCGGCGATGATGCGCTTGTCGCCGTAACGCGCGAGGCCCCAGGTGGCACCTGGGGTGCCGGCGATGGCGGTTCGTGCGGAAAATCCCTGGGCGTGGAGGCGACGGACGATGTCCTTGCGCATCGCCTCTTCGCCGCCGAACAAATGGGCGCAGCCGCTGATGTCGAGCATGACGCCGTCGGGCGCATTGAGGCCCACGAGCGGTGTGTAGCGGGCGAGCCAATCGCTGATGGCTTCGAGCAGGCGCAGATCGGCGGTGTCGTCGGCGTGGTCAACCAAGATGGCAGGATACATGGCGCGCGCATCGGCGAGCGGCATGAAGGTTTTGAGGCCCAGCGTTGCCGCGCTCGCGTTCATGGCCGCAAGGCGCAAGGCGCTTTTGACTTCGCGTACAATGACGCGCGGTTCAGACGGCCTTGGCGAGTTGATGCGTTCGATCCGGTCGGTGGATAAATGGTTGAACCAGATTGCCAGATAGCGACGTGATTTCGAATTTACGTTCATGGGAGTGCCACTCGACCTGCCATTGGCCGGATGAGCCAAAGCGGTTTTTCACGAGATCAAGATGAAGGCTGGGTGCACCGAGGCCGCCGAGAGGATCGCTGCGGCTAGGCGCTGACGAGACGAGCCAGCGCGTTGTTGCGGCGTTGGGTTCGGCGTGTGCGGCGTGGCGCAAGATCAGGCCGAAGCCCAGACCTTCTTGTGCGGCAAGCGTCAGGCGGCGGGTTGTGGTGAGATCCAGCACGCGGGCGTGGGCGGGAAACTCGGCGATGACGGTTGAGAAGCCGCGGCACTTGAGTGCCTCGTTCATGGCCCACAACACGTCTTCGGCGCGCGGCACGTGGAGATAGATGAGTGACGCCGTGTCGAAGCCCGAGAGTTTCAGACCCGGCAGATAGGGGCGGCCGGTCTCCAGGCTGGTGAAATCGTGCTGGATATAGAGGGTGTGGGCGCCGGGCTCATGGGCGCGGG
>VFKO01000518.1 GCA_009885515.1 Rhodobiaceae bacterium
ATTAAACAGGTGACACTTGGCATGGGTCTTGCGACTTACAAGGCTGTCATGCTTCAAAGTTCATCACCCTCCGCCGTTACTCTCCGCCCGTCGTTTGCACCAGGCGCCGACACTGTTATGTCGGCTTTGCGTGGCGCTGCGGATGAAACTGGTGCGGACTTTGGCTATCTCTTGAACACGGCGATGCGGGAATCCAGCCTCAATCCGGCTGCTCGCGCCTCGACATCGTCGGCGACGGGACTGTTCCAGTTCATCGAACAAACGTGGCTCGGAACTATGCGCGCGCATGGCGCCGAGCACGGATTTCAGGCCTATGCGGATGCTATTCAGCCCGGCAAAGATGGCCGCTTTACTGTCACCGAAAAGGGTCTGCGCCAGGAAATTCTTGCCCTGCGTAACGACCCGAAGGCCGCTTCGTTAATGGCGGGTGAATTGACCAATGATATGCGCGGCAACATGGAAGCCGCGTTGGGGCGAGGCGTGTCGGCGGGGGAGCTTTATGTCGCTCATTTCCTCGGACCCCAAGCGGCGGTGAAGATGGTCAAAGCGGCGGCGGAAACGCCTGCCGTTGCCGCCGCGACCTTTTTTCCTGATGCCGCATCGGCAAATCGCAGGATTTTTTATGACAAGAGCGGTGGCGCGCGTACGGTTTCTGCTGTGCTTGAGGCTCTCAAAGCAAAGCATGAGGGCCAGCCTGCCTCCAGCACGACCTTGCTCGCGCAAGTTCAACCTGAACCTGCGGCGCAGACACTTCGCAGCACGATTTCCGAGACCGCCGTGCAGAGTTCGCCCTCCAGTGAGAGCATGATCACGCGCTTTGGCATGAACACGATGGTGATGTCGCCGATCATGGCGCAATTGCTTTCAGAGATCGATTCGCTGCCGAGTCTTGCCGACGCCTTCCGGCCCGACGAACCGGATCAACTCAGAACACGTCGGCTTTAAGGAAGCACCAAGCGACCGAATGTTGCATGGCGTGGGTGCGCGCTTTTGGTCATAAAACCGCTCCGCAACCAACATGGCCTCCAGTCTTTGGCGCAGATCTTTCGCACTTGGTGGCCAGTTTTTGCCGCCCTGATTATTATTCAAGTGGGCAATGGTCTGACGGGGTCGCTTGTCAGCGTTACCGGTGAAGCGGCTGGACTATCGCCGGGGCTCAAGGGTCTGATCCTGTCTGCGTTTTATTTGGGAAGTGTCGCGGGCGCGATCGCTGCGCCCACACTCATCGGTCGCACCAGCCATGTCGTCAGCTTTCTGACATTTACGTCGATCCTCGCGATTTCAACTGCTGGGCTGGCACTGTCGGGAGATGCCATCCTTTGGATTGTCTTGCGCCTTATAGCCGGCGCCAGTCTGACCGGCATGTTTGCGACCGTCGAAAGCTGGCTTAACCTTGGAACTGGCGACCGGTGGCGGGCGCGCGTGTTTTCGATTTACATTTTCATGCAACTCGGCGGCCTGGCCGCAGGGCAATTGGCATTGAATGCACGCAGCTTTGGCAATGAAATTTTGTTTGTGTGTGCAGCGGCGCTGACCGTGCTGGCGATGGCAATGATGCGGTTCGAGCGTGCACGCAGTCCAAAATTGGAAATCACGCACCACATCGCCATTTGGACACTCGCGCGGCGTGCGCCCATTGGCGTGGCGTGCGTGGCTTTGGCGGGTTTTTCATGGGCAGGCTTGATGGCGTCGGGCCCGGCACTTGTTGAAATGATGGGTTTTGATGACTTCAATAAATCCATGATCCTGGCGCTGACCGTGACCAGCGGCATGCTGGCGCAAATTCCGGTGGGCTGGATGGCCGATCACTTTGATCGCCGCAAGGTGCTGGCGGCGATGACGGCGATTGCCGGAGTAAGCGCAATCATCGCAGCGCTAGTTACGGGTGATGAAACTGTGTTTCTTTTCTTCCTCGTATTTGGTGCCGCAACATTTCCGCTCTATGCCGTGGGTGTCGCCTGCGCAAACGAGGATTTGGCGCAAAGCGAGCGCACGTCGGCGAGCGCTGCGATGATCATCTACTTTTTGTTCGGCGCTATCTTCGCACCGCTGATGTTGGCGTTTGCGACGGCCTTCGCCGGGCCCAAGGCCTATTTCATCGTGCAAGCGGTACCGCAACTCTTGTTCATGCTTGTCGTGGTGTTGGCCTTGCGCAGACCTCAAGCGTCGTCGCTATAGGGCGGCCATATCTCTCCCCAGGCGGCTGAACGTGCGGCTTTGAACATAGCGCCCTGTTTGCGGGACAGTGTCAACCGATGCAGGCCACCGTCTTGGCACAAATCGAGATGCACGTGCCCTTTGGCGCGTATGGGTTTGCGTACGATGCGTCCGGCGTTAGATCGAATTGGGGGATCGCGTGTTAACACCACATAGCTGAATTTTTCGTCTTCGTAGCTGAGTTCAGCGCGCTTCAAGCTGCGGTGAAGCGCAGATCGCTGCACGCGCACTGGCCGGTGGCACCAATCCTCGCGGCTCATCGGACAGGCCAGATCGTGTGTGCAAGGTGCTGCGGCATGGGCGCCAATGGCAAGCGCCCGTTCGCGCACAGCGCGGATGACTTCGAAGCCATGCGGCGTGCCGGGTTCAATGATGACAAGAACTTTTCCGGTGCCGCGCCACAGCGCATCGACGATCCTGGTCAGGTGTGAGCTAGCAATTTCATTCAGCGCATAACTGGCGACGACGGCGTCGTGCGCAGGAAAAGGGGCTGAGTGTTCGATCGATCCTGCCGCGAAGTCTGCTTCCAGGCCGCAGGCTTGCGCCAACGACAACGCAAGGCTTCGCCAACCTGCGTCGCGTTCCAGAAGGGTGTATTTGGCGCCGCGCACATGGACCGCCGATGCCAGCGAGGCGGTGCCCGGTCCCGCTCCAGCATCCAGCACGCTGCGAATCCCACAAGTGGGAAGGATGCGTGAGATCTCATGCCAAACAGTTTCTGCCACGGCAAAGGTTGACGGAAACCTAACGCCCAGATAGGCCGCCCGTTCAATTGGGGACAGGGTGTGTCGAATATTCTCGCGTGCTCTGTAGTCTAACGAAAGGTGATCCGCCGCGTCACGGACCGCTGCCGTAGAAAACGGCACAAGTTCTCGCTCGACGATGGCGGAAAGAGCGTAGGGGAGTATCGGGTTCATAACGGCACTTTAACCAAACGGGTCCAGATTGGAGCCATGTCCTCAAATCAAAACAATAGCAACCCCGCACCAAAAACTGGACTCAGCATTCAGGACGTGCAGGCTTTGCTCTCCAATCCCGCCCCCGAGCAACGCGCGAAGGTTGCCGGACAACTCGCAATCGATATCGACGCAGGCCGCTTGAGCGAGAGCGAGTGGGCCATGGCGCTTGATATCATGCGGGCGATGGCGAGCGATGCTGAGATGATGGTGCGTCATTCCGTTGCGGCATCGTTGAAAAATTCGCAAAGCTTGCCGCGCGACCTCGCTCTGAAACTCGCCAATGACGATGTGAGTGTCGCTCTGCCGATCCTCGAATGCGCAACAGTTTTGTCAGACGACGACTTGATTTCAATTCTTGCTGACGGCAATGGTGCCAAACAGGTCGCCATTGCACGGCGTCCCGCGGTCAGTGAAGTTTTGGCGTCGGCGATTGTCGATACAGGGAACGCGGCGGCCGTTACCACACTCGTCAGCAACGAAGGTGCGGTTCTGGGCGAGAAGTTGCTTCAAAAAACGATCGACCGCTATGGCAGTTTCGAGACCGTGAAAGCTGCGATGGTTCATCGCAGTGAGCTGCCCGTTACAATCACAGAACGATTGGTCACTCTTGTGTCTGAGCGTATGCAGGTCACGTTGGCAGCGCGCCACAAGCTGCCCGACGACATGGCAACCGACATCATTCTGGACGCTCGCGAACGCGCTACGGTTGGATTCCTGGTCAAAGGCGCCTCAGCCGAAGATACCCAAGCCCTTGTCCAGCAGTTGCATGCACGAGGCCGGCTTACGCCGTCACTCATTCTGCGCGCTTTGTGCACCGGCGATCTGCGTTTCGTCGAGGATGCGATGGCTGAGATTGCCGGAACCAGCTCTGAAAAGGCCAGCCTGCTCATTCATGACGCCGGCAAACTGGGCCTTAAGGCTCTCTATAAGAAATGTGCACTGCCTGAGAAGTTGTACCCCGCGTTTCGTATCGCAGTCGATATTATTGCCGAAACGGACTTCGACGGTGGAGATCATGATCGCGAGCGGTTTGCGCGCCGCGTGATCGAGCGCATTCTCACCAAGCATGAGGACATGGGATCGTCCGACCTTGACTATTTGCTAGGCAAGCTCAAAAAACTGGAAGCTGCGTAAGCTACGGGGCTGGAGGGTTGGCTTTGTAGTCAGCGATGTCAGCCTCAAGGTCTTCAAGTTCTTCACATCCGGCCGGGCACAGGCCTTTGAGTATGGCGAGCTGTTCTTCCGCCTTTGGAAGATTTTTTATCAAAAGATAAAGTTCGCCCAGATACTCGTTCGCGCCCTTGTGCTTGGGATTTACGGAAAGCGCGCGTTGGTAGTAGCTCAGCGCTTCTGGATACTTGCCGAGCTTGCGGTGACAAAATCCCAAATAGTTCAGGGCATCGGCATCGCGCCCATTTTCGGCCACTACGCCCTGCAAAATTGGAATGGCTTCATCACACTTGTCGGCTTTGATCAAATACTCAGCCTTTTGAAAATCGGTCTCGCGCGCTTGTTCCTTTTTGGTGCCGGTCTGGGTTGAGGGCCGGGGCATTTCAGTGCGCGGCGCGGGACCACTCGGTGCTGAAACTGCAGGTGTGACAAGCACGCCTGTGAAGGATGCGACCACAGTGAGCCAACCAAGTGTATGCGCGAATTTCATGAGAAACCTCCAGATTTCCTGCA
>VFKO01000082.1 GCA_009885515.1 Rhodobiaceae bacterium
GCCTGCAAAGGCAGCGGCAACGAAACCATCACCATGCGCGCGCCGCTCCGGCGGCACTTTTCTTCAACGCCCAGGCGCACGGCGTTGTAGACGCAATCGAGCACAAGAATTTCGTCGCCGCTCTTCAGCGCCAGCGCGCTCAGCACGGTGTTCACCGCTTCAGTCGGATTCGTGACGAAGGCAATTTGCCTCCCGCTGGTGCCCATGAACCCCGCCAAACGGTCAGCCGCCTGGCGCAGCATGTTGTTGGGATTGAGCGGCGACACAGTGCGCCGGAAAAACTGATCCGGCTGGCGCTCCATAGTTTCGCGCCAGCGCGACTGCGCCGCCAGCACTTCGATCGGGCAGGCGCCAAACGATCCGTGATTGAGGAAAACGCCGCCGGCCTCGAGGTGCCAAAGCGGGCGAAGGTGTCTGCCGAACAAGCTCATGGCCGGCAGACTTATTGATTTTACGCCCGCTTGTTAAGCGCCTATCCCAAAAGCCGCTGCGGCCCAAAGGCGCGCATGAAGACATCGGCACAGAACCGGGCCCGCCGCTCGATCTCGGCAGGCGCCATCTCGCTCCACAATCCAAGCAGTCCGCGGGCCTCGATATGCCCGGTGATCAGCGACAGGAAATGCTCCGCCACCATCTGCGGATCACCACCCGTATCCAGCCGCCCAAGCCGTTCTTCGCGCGCCATCCACAAAGCCAGCGCTTCCAGCATCTGCTTCGGACCGGCTTCATAGTAAGCCCGGCCGATATCGGGGAATTGCTGGCTCGCTCCGATCATCATCCGGTAATAGCCGATCTCATGCTCGCCGCAGGCATGGGTGTAGTATTGCCGGGCGACATCGGTCAGCATGTCGCGCGGATGGCGTTCCAGCGACGAGGCATTCAAAGGCGCCCGCATCACCGCCGCGCGATCCGCGATCATCGCCTTGAACAAGTCTTCCTTGCTGCCGAATTGATTGTAGAGCGTCTGCTTCGACACGTTGGCCGCCGCAGCAATCACCTCCATCGCCACGTCATAGCCATGGGTCCTGAACATCTCGCCAGCCGCTTCCAAAGTGCGCGCCCGCGCCGAAAGCAACTGGGATGGAGTGAGCTGCACAGCAGCAGCAGTTTGACGGCTCATCGCAACCTGTCACCTTACCAAAAAAGTGGGGCCCCTTACCGGCGCATCAAAGTGATTCGCCGATAGAGCGTATGCTGACGAATCGTTTCTGGACTGAGAAGTCCAAAATGCGGAAACTTAACAAAATACTAACGATTCACGGCGATTCACGACGCACCCTGACCTATTCGCCTCCAAAAATCGCACTTCTCAGCCAGAACTTTCAGGACAAACAGGACACAGGACGCTGTCTCAGAACACTGTCCTGTTTGTCCTGTCTCATTTCATGCCCGCCGGATTTTGTCTTCGACCCGTTCCAGATTGCGGCTCATGCGTTTGTATTTGGAGAGTTTCCGCTCGGCCCAGAACGCCAGCGCACTTTGGTACAGCGCCAGCGCCCGTTGGTAGTGGCCAAGGGCGGCGGCCCCCGCAGCACAGTCGCCCTGCGTCTCCACTGCATTCGCCAAATTCAACTTTGCCCGCCCGAAGCGCTCCGGGTCATGCGTCGCCTCGAACATGGAAAGCGCCTCGTCATAAGCGCGTTCCGCCGCAAGGGCCGCGGATCCATTGCCAGTCCGGCCAACCTGCAGCAGCGCGTACGCCTCTTCGAGCTTGATGATGATCCACGACAATTTGTCCGCAAGATCGCCACGCTGATAGGCTTTGGGCAACACCACCAGCGCCTGCCCGAAGGCTTGCGCCGCGCGGCTGTGATCTCCCAGCACCGCCCCAAGCCCGTGTTGCGCCCGCACCCACTCCGCCGGATGGCGCCCAGGCGTCAGTTCCAACAGCGCGCTCTCATAGGCCGGCACCGCCATCGCCCGCAGCGGTCCATCGCGCGCCACCGCCCCGGCCTCGCCAAGCCGAAGCTGCACTTGCACCCAACCTATAATGTCCCCGTTAAGCTTCAGCGCAGCGAGCGCATCGCCGTAAGCCTGCACCAGCCGTACATCCGGTTCCTCACCCCACGACCGTTCAACCGCAGCAAGGGCTACCAGCTGCGCCGGCGCATCGCGCCGCCACGCCTCGTAGTGTTCACCAAACGCCGCCTGCGAGTACGAGCCCCGGCCGCCACGATGATAGTCAGTCCACAATTCGACAAGCCCGCCGCCACCCGCCGTCACCTCGGCGCGCACCTCAACCCAGTCAGGCATGGGCGCCTTGCCCCGCGGGAACAGCCGCTCCAGCCGCGCGTCGATCCTTGCCTGCGCCGACTGTTGCGCAAACTGTTGCGTCCGCATGCGCTCGATCAATGACTGCGCGAATTTGCCCAACGCCGAGAAGGGAAGGGCGATGATGGAAAGTATGAACGCGATCGCAGTAAAAACAACAACCATGAACAGCAAAGAAAAAAACAGTTGAAAAATGCTGTCGAAATGCAACCCCGATCCTCCTCTCAGTTTCGCTCCGGGCACGACGCGCCCGCGTCCGCCGTCTTGCCGCCACGAGTGAGCCGGATACGCGCCTGCGCACGGCTGACAAGCGGGGCGGCTACAAAAGTGGACTCCATCGGATAAGACATCTCACTGTCCCCGGAAATCTTCAAGGCGTAGCACACTGCCCCCTTCAAAAGCGGATTTCCCGAAAGCTCGAACTTGGCCTTGCCCTCGTCGTTCGTCAGCCCCAGCAGGGCGTTGACCTCAACCGCGGCCCTCCTCACGTCCGTGATCGCCGCTGCCGTGCATTGCGCACCCGCCTGCGCCAGCGGCGCACAGGTTTCGTCCAGCACTTCAA
>VFKO01000385.1 GCA_009885515.1 Rhodobiaceae bacterium
AGGCGAGGCGTCTGGCACCCCACATCGAGGCCGCCCTCGCGCGCAAAGTGCGCATGCCGGCGCTTGCCGATGGCGACATCCCAATCGTCCGCGCTTCCGTAGCGCAAGCGCAGGTCAATCAGGGGAAGGCTGGCTGATTTGATCATTGCGGCAAAACTGGGCACACTCGCAGCATCAAAGCAATTGCTCGAGTGGACCAATGACTTCCTCCCTTGATCTTGCCTTCGATCCCGACGCCCTGCGCAAGAAATATCGAGCCGAATGCGACCGGCGTGTTCGCGACGACGGCAATGCCCAGTATCAGGAATTCAAGGGCGGCTTCGCACACTACCTCGATGACCCCTACGTCGCGCCTAGCACGCGTGCACCGCTGACCGACGAAGTTGATGTCGTCATTGTTGGTGGCGGCCTGCTTGCCGGTGCGAGACTGCGGGAAGCGGGAGTTGAGCGGATTCGTGTCATCGAGAAGGGCGGCGACTTCGGCGGCACCTGGTACTGGAACCGCTATCCGGGGGGCTGCCTGTGATATCGAGTCTTACATCTATCTGCCGCTGCTGGAAGAAGTGGGTTACATCCCGGTCGAGGAATATTCACACGCGCCAGAGATCTTGAAACACAGTCGTGCCATTGGTGAAAAATTCGATCTCTACAACGACGCTGTCTTTCAAACCGAAATCAGCGGCATGCGCTGGGATGACAAGTCTGCGCGCTGGATCGTCAGCACCAATCGCAATGACGCCATCAGGGCGAAATTTGTCTGCCTGGCGTCCGGGCCGCTTCATCGTCCCAAACTGCCGGGCATTCCCGGTATCGAGGCATTCGCCGGGCATTCATTCCACACCAGCCGTTGGGACTAGGCCTATACCGGTGGCGACTCCAACGGCAATCTTACCGGTCTCAAGGGCAAACGCGTCGGCATCATCGGCACCGGCGCCACCGCCGTGCAATGTGTCCCGCATTTGGGCGCAGGGGCGAATCACCTGACTGTTTTCCAACGCACGCCATCTTCTATCGATGTGCGCGCCAATCGGCCGACGGATCCGAATTGGGTGAAATTACTCGCGCCCGGCTGGCAAAAGCAGCGCATGGACAATTTCAGTATTTTGCTGTCAGGCGGACATCAGACGGAAGATCTGGTCAGCGATGGCTGGACGGAGATCATCCGCAATCTCATCCTGGGTCAAGGGGCCAGGAAGTTTGGTCAGGGTGGCCCGCTGACGATTGAGGAGCTTGTCGAACTCGCGGACTTCGAGAAAATGGAGCAGGTCCGTGCCCGCGTCGATGCCGTGGTGAAAGATCGCAATCTTGCCGAAGCGCTCAAGCCCTATTACCGGCAATTCTGCAAGCGCCCGTGCTTTCATGACGAATATCTCGACACTTTCAACCGGTCCAACGTCACCCTCGTCGACACGAAGGGCCAAGGCGTTGATCGCATCACAGCCACAGGCGTGGTCGCCAACGGCATTGAGTATCCTGTCGATTGCCTGATCTATGCTACCGGTTTTGAAGTGGGAACCGGCTATACACGCCGCTCGGGCTTCGAACTGTACGAGCGAAACGGTCAGACATTGTCGGAGAAATGGTCGAAGGGCGCGCGCAGCTTTCACGGTTTTCACGTCCGGGATTTCCCCAATTGCTTCGTCATCTCGAATATCCAATCGGGTTTCACCGCGAATTTTCCGCACATGCTGGCCGAGCAGGCCAGCCACATTGCTTACATCGTGAAGCACTGCATTGCGGCGCAAGTGCGCGTCATCGAAGCATCTGCCGAGTCGGAAGCCGACTGGATCGAGACAATCAAAGAGCTCGCAATATTGCGTCGGAAATTCCTGGAAGAATGCACGCCGGGCTACTACAACAACGAGGGCAAACCCGCTGCGCGCGGCGATCAGGACGGCTGGTACGGCGCGGGACCCATTGCCTTCGTCAAAGTCCTGGAAGACTGGCGAGCGGACGGGGGGTTGAAGGGTCTTGAACTCGATCGACCGTCAGGCACTTAACGCAGTTGAAATGAAAACCGTTCGTCGATGATTTTCTTGCCCTGCCGCTCCAGTGAATATGTGGCGCTGTACGTTCCCGGAGTCCATGCAGCTGAAGTCAGTTTGCGGCCGGCAAAGCTCAGCCATTGCACTTTGGCTTTCGGGAGTGGCTCGGGGCCCTTGGCGGCAAAAGCGCTTCCGCCGGGGCCGGTCACTGTCAAGGTTTCGACATCGCCGGCGCGAACGCCAAGCACGCGCACATACGCCACTAGCGCAGAGGATGTGGAATTGGGCGCTACGGGCGGTCCACGTTCAGCGTCGCTCATGGTAACGGGAGCGGTGGAAAATCCTCCGGCAAGGAAGGCTGCCGGCTTGTATGCCAGCGCTGCGGCGGCGCTCTCGTTCCACAAGGCGCCGCTGGACGACCCGCAAGCTGCCGCACCGAGCGTCACGCCGGTGAACGGGTTGATGATCTTTGCACCGTTGCGCAATTCAAAATGCACGTGCGCGAACTCGGTGAAGCCCGACAGGCCCACCATTCCCAACATGTCCCCTCGGGTGACCTGTGCGCCGGATTTCACCCGGATGCTGCCGCGGCGCAGGTGGCAATATTGTGTAACCCAACCCTCGCCATGATCGATCACGACGCCATTGCCGCACTCGCGCCCGGTGACCGATGCGGGGCCAGCTTCACGAATGGAGACATCCGCCATGTCGTCGCGCACTGCTTTCACGACGCCGTCTGCTGCAGCCAAGACATTCACGCCGCGCTCCATCGCAGCGATATCGCGCAAGCGAATGTCCGTGCCTTTGTGGCCGTCATAGCTGAGCGCGCCGCAGGCATAGTCCCGCACGCCAGCACCGGCATCGTCATCCGCGTAATTCTGAATCTGACAGCCGGGCCCGATGGTGCAGGCGATCGGCAAGGAAAGGCTTGGCGCGGCAGCTCTTGCAGGCGACGACGTCAAGCCTGCGGCTACGGTGAGAACGCTGGCAATCCTGAACAAGTCGATGGAGCTCATTGCTTGACCTCGAAAATAGACGCTGACCGCGTACACGTTGCACAGCACAATGTTGCATGACAGACTGTTGGGAGTAAATCGCAAGACCATTGGAGAAAACCTGCCATGTTCAAGACCACACTCTGGCTGAGCGCCTTGGTGCTCGGCGTATTCGTTCTGGCTCCCGCGCGTGCGGCCGAGCTCACCGCCGGCGAAGAATCAGCCATCTTCAAAGCGGCAGGGTTCAAAGCCAAAGGCAACACATTCATCCGGTGCGAAGACGACTCAACAGCATCGGCTTCGCCGGGTTCCATCGAAATGCAGGATCTCAACGCCGATGGCACTGAAGAGGCATGGGTGCGCGAAGGCAGCTTGTTTTGTTATGGCAACACGGCCGAAGCATTCGTGTTGCTAGCCAAAAACGCCACGGGGGAATGGACACCAATTCTCGACGAAGTGGGCGTAGCATTACCGCTCAAAACGAAGACCAGGAATTGGCTTAACATCGAAGTCGGCGGCCCCGGTATGGGACCGTTCCCCGTGTTCCGCTACAGCGGCAAGAAATACGTTGGAAAATAGTTGCGGGGAAAAAAGAGCTTGAACGGCAATGGAATGGACGCACCTGACGTCATAATCATCGGCGCCGGGATCGCGGGCGCGTCACTGGGTTACGAACTCAGCCTGACGCACCGTGTGCTCATGCTGGAGCGTGAGGCGCACCCGGGTATGCATGCGACGGGGCGCTCTGCTGCGATCTTCTCGGAGATTTATGGCAACGCCATCGTGCGCGGGCTCAGCCGCGCCAGCCGCTCATTTCTGTTCGACCCGCCCGCGGGTTTTGCGAGTGCGCCGCTCGTCGGTCCGCGCGCCACTTTATTCATTGCACCGCGCGATCAGATCCCGTCGCTCCACGCCATGCGGGGGGACGCTGACGTCATTGCCGGTACGCGGCCCATGACAGCGGTCGAGGCCGTGGCCTGCGTCCCGATATTGCGCCCAGACTATGTCATGGAGGCGCTCTTCGAGTCAGGCGCGTCGGACATCGATGTCAACGGATTGCATCAGGGCTTTTTAAGTGGCTTCAAGGCGCGCGGTAGTGCGCTCGTCTGTAATGTCAACATCGAGCGCCTCAAGCGTGAGGGTATGTTTTGGGTGGTCCAGACGCCCGGCGTCAGGTACCAGGCACCCGTTATTGTCAACGCAGCCGGAGCATGGGCCGACGAAGTCGCGAGACTTGCCCACGTGCCGTCGGCCGGTATCCAACCCAAACGCCGTACAGTGGTGTTGGTCGATGCGCCACAGGAGCATGACATCCGCAACTGGCCGCTGGTTATCGATGCGGACGAGACGTTTTATTTCAAGCCTGATGCGGGTCGGATTTTGCTGACGCCGGCCGATGAGACCCCTACTCCTCCTTGCGATGCGCATCCCGATGAAATGGACATGGCGCTCGCCGTCGAACGCTTTGAAACCGCGACTACCATGACGGTGCGCCGGATCGTGCATAAATGGGCGGGCCTTCGCAGCTTTGCGCCCGACCGCACGCCGGTGGTGGGGTTTGCTCCCCGGGTGCAAGGTTTCTTCTGGCTGGCGGGGCAGGGCGGATATGGCATGCAGACGTCGTCGGCTATGGCACGTTGCGCCGCAGCCCTCATCCGCGGCGAAGACTTACCCGAAGATATCAAAGCGCAAGGCGTATCAACCCAGGCCATCAGCCCCGCGCGCTTTGCGACAGCACGAACATGAGCAGGCTTAACCGCATTGGAATCGGCACTGGTGGCGCGCCGCGCTCGATTGTGTTTTTCACTTGTGCGGCACACTTTCTGCACCACGTGCTTGTATCGCTGTACCTCACCCTGGTCCTGACGCTCACCATCGAATGGCGTATGAGCTACAGTGATCTCATCGCGCTCTGGACGGTGGGATCACTGATGGTCGGTCTAGGCGCGCCGCTGGCCGGCTGGCTTGGCGACCGCTGGGGCGAAGCACGCGTTATGACCACACTATTTTTCGGGCTGGGCGCCGCAAGCATTCTTTGCGGCTATGCGCAAAATCCGGCCGAAATGAAACTCGCACTTGCCGTACTGGGCGTATTCGGAGCCCTCTATCATCCCGTCGGGAATTCCTGGATCGTAAAACACGCGCGCGAGCGCGGCAAGGCCATCGCGCTTGCTGGTATCTTTGGGTCATTTGGTGTGGCCGCCGGACCGGTGATTGCCGCAGTGCTCAACGATGTCATCGATTGGCGATGGGCATTCTTCTTGCCCGGTATCGCGAGCATCGGGTTCGGCGCGGGACTTTTCATGCTGATGAAACTCGGGCTTATTCCCGAACGTGATGATGACGCGCATGGCGTGCCGCTTGAGGTGCAGACGGCGCGCGAGCGGCGAAACGTGCTGGGGTTGTTGGCCCTGACCATGACTCTGACGCTGATCGCCTCTACTGCTTTTATCACGGCGCTCCCGAAATTGGTTGAAGACCTCTCTATCGTATCTCGCGACGGACTGGTCGGCGTTGGGTTGCTGGTGGGTTCGATTTTTCTCGCGGCATCCGGCGCGCAATTTCTGGGTGGCCACTACGCTGACCGTGGCGCTGCCCGGCGCACCTATTTGTCTGCGTTCGTGCTGTTGGCTGCGACATTCGCGTCTGCGGGGTTTGTTGGAAACTGGATGATGCTGCCTCTTGCTGTCGCCATCATGTTTCTGTTTGAAGGTATTGCGCCGATCGAAACAGTATTCGTTGCGCGCTTTTCTCCTGCCAGCCAACGAGGTCTGTTCTTTGGCATGAGGTATGCGATATCGGTCGTCGGTGGTCCAGCCGGCGTTTGGCTGGTGGCGGCTCTTTATGACCCTGCATTGCGTTTTTCGCTTTTGCTCTATGTTCTCGCGGCCGGTGCGCTCGTCACCGCGGTCTTGTCGTTGGCGCTGCCTGAAGATCGCAAAGCCATCGCGCAATAAAAAGGGGAGCGACCTTCCTGGTGCTCCCCATTCATTGCAGGACCGATTACCAGATGCGAACGCGGTCTTCCGGCTTGAGATAAAGCTTGTCACCTTCCTTTACACCGAACGCCTCGTACCAGCTGTCCATATTGCGCACGACGCCGTTGCAGCGATATTCCGCAGGCGAATGGACATCGCTCGTCACCCGGTTGCGCAACGCCTCCTCACGGATATTCGAGCGCCATACCTGGCACCAACCCAGGAACAGACGCTGTGCACCACTAAATCCATCGAGCACTGGCGCCGGTTTTCCGGCCAGCGAAAGTTCATAGGCGTGCCGGGCAACGCTCAACCCGCCCAAGTCGCCGATATTTTCGCCTGAAGTGAAATCGCCATTCACCTTCAGACCCGGTAGCGGCTCGAACTTGGAGTATTGCGCCGCAAGTGCCTTCACCTTCACGGCAAAGCGTTCTTCGTCCTCTTTTTTCCACCACGAGCGTAACACCCCATTCTCGTCGGACTTGGCGCCTTCGTCATCAAAGCCGTGACCCATTTCGTGTCCGATTACGCCGCCGATAGCGCCGTAGTTGATCGCGGCATCGGCATTCGGATCAAAGAAGGGAGCTTGCAGGATGGCCGCCGGAAACACGATCTCGTTCCAGGTGGCGTTGTAGTACGCATTGACCGTCTGCGGTCCCATGCCCCATTCGTCTTTGTCGGTCTTCTGGTTGAGCCGTATGGTCTGGCGGTTCCAGTCCCAGACAGAGCTGCGCTGACGGTTGCCAAAGGCATCGCCGCGCCTGATGTCGAGTTTTGAGTAATCGCGCCACCGATCCGGATAGCCAATCTTCACCCGCGCCGTATCAACTTTGCGCATGGCTGCAGCCCTGGTTTCTGGTGTCATCCAGTCCAGCGTTGAGATTCTCGCCCGATAGGCCGCGAGTAGATTGCTGACCAGCTTTTTCATCTCTGACTTGGCTTGCGGAGAGAAATGACGCTTCACGTAAATCTGCCCCACGGCTTCGGCGAGCGGTGCGGAGAACGGCTGTCCCGACAATGCGGTTGTCGCGCGTTTCCAGCGGTCACGCTTTTGTGGCTGGCCGGTCAAGGCCTTGCCGTTGAATGCAAACGCTGCGTCATCGAATGCTGTCGGCAGGATGTCGGCCTGGGCATTGAGATAGTGAAACGTCAAATATGTCCGCCAGGTTTCAACCGGCGTTGCCCGAAATAGCTTTGACAGTCCGCTGACGGCTTGAGGCATCCCGACGACAAAAAAGTCCTGCGATGAAATACCACCCGCAGCGAGACCCTCATCCCAGGGAAAGTCTGGCGCGAAGGCCTTCAGCTGACTCCGCGACATGGCATTGTAGTTGAGTTCGCGGTCGCGGAGTTTTTCGAGTGGCCACTGAATCTCGGCGATTCGTGTCTCAAGCGCCAAGATTGTGCCGGCCGCGGCTGCGGCGTTTGCGACATTCGCAAGGCCCAACATCTTCTCGATGTAAGTGCGATACAGTCCACGGGTCTCCACAAACTTCGCATCAGTTTTGAGATAATAGTCCCGGTCCGGCATGCCGAGACCAGCCTGCCCTACATTGAGCGCGTAGCGATCGGGATTCTTCTCGTCGAGGCCTATGCCCCAGCCAATAGGTGAATTGGCCGCGAAAGCCGGGCTACCTATTAGGCGTACGAGATCTTCATGAGA
>VFKO01000483.1 GCA_009885515.1 Rhodobiaceae bacterium
AGCTCCGTTGCAAAGTCAAGTTCTGTGTAATCGGGGGTTGTCGGCACTGCCTTGGTCACGCCGTTTGACGGGCACGAATTCTGACGTTCAGAAGCACTGCCGTCACTGCTGCCGGGGTTACGCCTTCGATGCGGCTGGCCTGACCTACTGTGGATGGCCTGATGCGCGACAGCTTCTGGATTACTTCGGTCGAAAGACCTGCCACACCTTCATAGTCGAAGTCCGGCGGCAGGCTCAGCGATTCGTCGCGGCGGAAGGCTTGGATGTCGGCGGCCTGACGGTCGAGGTAACCGGCATAGAGCGAATCAGCTTCGAGCTGTTCGAAGACTTTGTCCGGCACCGGCAGAAGTTCCGGCCACAGTCTTAGCACTGCGGCGCGTCCGGCGTTGGGATGGGATAGAAGCTCCAGGGCTGTCTTGCGGGCGCCGTCCTGGTTGAGGGTCAGGCCCGCCTTGAGAGCTGAAGATGGGGTGATGGTCAGGGCGGCCAGTTTCGCTTGAACGCGATCAAGCTCGTCCTTCTTTTCGTTGAAGGCCGTCGCGCGCATCGAGCCAACGCAGCCCAGTGCCATGCCCATTGGTGTCAGCCTTTGGTCGGCGTTGTCGGCGCGCAGCGAGAGCCGATACTCCGCCCTGGAGGTGAACATGCGATAGGGTTCGGTCACGCCTCGGGTCACCAGATCGTCGATCATCACGCCGGTGTAGCTTGAGGCGCGATCAAAAATTGCAGCACCCCAGCCCGCTGCCTTGCGACCGGCATTGAGGCCCGCGACCAGGCCTTGGGCTCCCGCTTCTTCGTAGCCAGTGGTGCCGTTGATCTGGCCAGCCAGGAACAGTCCGGGCAAGCGTTTCAGTTCCAGGCTTGAGGTGAGTTCGCGCGGATCGACGTAGTCGTATTCGATGGCGTAACCCGGGCGGACCATCCGGACCTTCTCCAGTCCGGGAATGGTGGCCAGTAAGGCTTGTTGCACATCTTCGGGCAGTGAGGTCGAGATGCCGTTGGGGTAGATCGTGGGATCGTCGAGGCCTTCCGGCTCGAGGAAAATCTGATGATTGTCGCGGGCGCCGAAGCGCACGACTTTGTCTTCGATCGACGGGCAATAGCGAGGGCCGGTGCCTTCGATCTGGCCAGAGTACATCGGCGCGCGATGCAGGTTGGCCTTGATAATGTCGTGGGTCGCAGGCGTGGTGCGGGTGATGCCGCACTTGATCTGTGGGTTGGTGATCTTGTCCGTGAGGAATGAGAACGGGACCGGCGGATCGTCGCCCGGCTGCATTTCCAATGCGGCCCAATCGATCGTCCGGCCGTCGAGGCGTGGTGGGGTTCCGGTCTTGAGACGGCCGAGTGCGACGCCCACGCCTTCCAGGGTCTTTGACAGTCCCATGGACGGCGCTTCGCCCACCCGCCCAGCGGGGATCTTGCGCTCGCCCAGATGGATCAGGCCGCGCAGGAAGGTGCCGGTTGTCAAGACGACGCTGCTGCTTGAGAAAGTTTTGCCGCCGGCAGTGATGACCCCTGCCACTTTGCCGTTGGCGATGATCAGGTCTTCGACGCCGGCCGCTATAAGCGTCAGGTTGGCGGTGTCTTGCAGAAAAGCCTGCATGTGCTGGCGATAGAGTTTGCGGTCAGCCTGGGCCCTGGGGCCGCGGACGGCGGGGCCTTTGGAGCGGTTCAAGAGGCGGAACTGGATGCCGGCAAGGTCGGCGACCCGGCCCATCAGGCCGTCCAGGGCATCGATCTCGCGGACCAGATGGCCCTTGCCCAGGCCACCGAAGGCGGGATTGCAGGACATCTCGCCCAGGGTTTCGATTTTGTGGGTGATGAGGGCCGTGCGGGCGCCCAGACGCGCGGAAGCTGCTGCCGCCTCGCACCCTGCGTGGCCGCCCCCAATGACGATGACATCAAAATCGTTGCTCATGTGGGGCAAGCCGATACAGCAGTTGGTGTGTGCGAGTCAAAGTTCTGCGTACGGA
>VFKO01000396.1 GCA_009885515.1 Rhodobiaceae bacterium
AGTTGAGACCCGGCAGCAACTGGAAACCGGCGGGAGCCTCCGAATAACCCGTGATCAGCGCATAAAGGTAATCGGGACCTTCACCTTCAATCCCATGCGCGCGCGCTTTCGCGATGACCGAGAGGTCTGGCGGGTAGGCATTATTGTTGGCAGCCCGCGCCGCCTTCTCATTTGCAAATGGCGATGGAAACCGGTCCGCCGCCGTGGCCGGGCGCTGAATGGGCTCACCGTTGTCGTCCAGCGCGTTGACCTGAACCAGAGCCGCAAGTGCTTTCATTTGGGCATCGCTGAATTCCGGCCCACCCGGTTGCGACAAATTACGAAACGAAACCAGGTTCATGGAATGACAGGACGCACAAACTTCCTTGTAGACCTGATAGCCACGCTGCAATTGCTGGCGCTTAAACGTGCCGAACGGACCTTCCCATGACCATTCCTGTTTCTCGGGATGCTTGGGTTCCGTGCTGTGGTCATCAGCTGCCATCGCCGCGCTTGTAAACGCCGCCGCCACAACGATGGATAGAAGAGCTCTGAGTTTCATTGTTCCGCTCTCCCCTAACCCGTAGTTCGCGCTTTAGGCGCGCTAGAATTTTTTGCAAGCACAGCTGTCGCGATGCTTTCGGGCACCGGCAGAGCCTTTTCATTCATACTCACAAGCGGCGTGATCACCAGGAAATGCAGGAAGTAATAAATCGTGCATATCTGCGACAAAAACAGCTTCGATATCGGAAGCACCAGGCCGAAATAGAATTCAAAATCGCCGTCCACCGACTGCGCACCAAGCATGCCCAAAATCCAGGTCACAATCAGCAAAATGAAAAACAACTGCCGCGACACCGGCCGGAATTTGTACGAACGCACGCTGCTGCGGTCGAGCCAGGGCAGGAACGCCCACACCAAAATTGCGCCGAACATCAACAGCACACCGATCAATTTGTCCGGCACCGAGCGCAAGACCGCGTAGAGCGGAAGATAATACCACTCAGGCACAATGTGCGGCGGCGTCACCAACCGATTGGCCGGAATATAATTGTCCGCGTGCCCCAGGAAATTCGGATTGAAGAACACGAAATAACACATGACCATGATGAACACGACGAGCGCGAACAAATCTTTGGTCGTATAATACGGGTGAAACGCAACCGTATCCGCCGCCCCCTTCACGTCGATGCCGAGAGGATTGTTGTTTCCCGGCACATGCAGCGCCCAGATATGCAGCACCACAACGCCCGCAATCACAAACGGCAGCAGATAGTGCAAACTGAAAAACCGCTGCAGTGTCGAGTTATCGACCGCAAACGATCCCCACAGCCATTGCGTGACCGCTTCACCCACGAATGGAATGGCGCTGAAGAAATTGGTGATGACAGTGGCGCCCCAGAACGACATCTGGCCCCACGGCAAGGTGTACCCAAGAAAACCTGTCGCCATCATCAGCAAGTAGATGACAATCCCAAGCAGCCACAACACTTCACGCGGCGCCTTGTACGAGCCGTAATAGAGCCCGCGGAAAATATGCAGATAAACGGCAATGAAAAACATGGATGCGCCGTTCGAGTGCAAATAGCGCAACAGCCAGCCATAATTCACGTCGCGCATGATGCGCTCAACGCTGTCGAAAGCCATGGTCTCGTGCGGCACGTAATGCATCGCCAGCACGACGCCGGTGAGGATCTGCAACACCAGCATAAACGTCAAAATCCCGCCAAACGTATACCAGTAATTCAGGTTCTTCGGCGTCGGAAACTGCAACATCGTTTCGTCCATCAGACGAAGGATCGGCAGGCGCGAGTCGAGCCATTTGGTGAAAGCGTTCTTGGGTTGGTAGCTGTATGTGCCGTGAGCCATGGTGTCGCTGTTTACCCGTGTTCAGCAGGAGCTGTGGGTTTCGGTGCTGCGCCTATCAAGACTTTGGTGTCTGAGAGGAACTGATAGGGAGGCACTTCAAGATTCTTTGGCGCAGGACCTTTGCGAATGCGGCCCGACGTATCGTAATGCGACCCGTGGCACGGACACAGCCAGCCGCCGAATTCGCCTTTGAACAGATTGCTGGGGATGCAGCCCAGATGGGTGCAAGTCGCAACCAGGATCAACCATTCCGCCTTCTGCACACGATCCTTGTCAGCTTGTGGATCTTTCATATCTGCCAGCGCCGCACCTTCGGCGGAAGCGACTTCTTCGGGCGTGCGCCGCCGGATGAACACCGGTTTCTTTTGCCATTCGATAGTCACGATTTGCCCGGCCACGATCGGCGCCAGATCAAACTCGACTTCTTTCAAGGCCAACGTATCGGCAGCCGGATTCATCTGATCGATGAACGGCCACAAGGCGATGGCCCCGCCGACAGCAGCAGCCGTGGAGGATGCCACCAATAGAAAATCACGCCGCGTAACGTGAGCGGTGTCCGCTGAATGCGCCAAGGTATGAAGTCCCCCTTTGGGCGGGAAAACGATGAAGATAAAGTGCTGCGGGCTAACGCGACTGCGAATCGCTTTACACCCGGTCGAAGGTCTTGAATTCGGCTGGAAAATAGAGAGTCGATCCAGAGCGGTCTTGCGTCACGATGCCGCATAAATGGCGCAAAGCCGGGAGGTGCGGACAATGATGCACACTTCACATTCGTCTCCCCATAGGATTGATCATGCTCAATGCGCATCGCTTTGTATCAGCCTGATATTGCGGCCAACGCCGGTACCATCATCCGGCTTGGTGCGTGCATGAATGTTGCAGTCGACATTATCGAACCTTGTGGATTTCCTTTTGGAGATGCTGCCTTCAAGCGTGCCGGCCTGGACTACATCGCCAAAGCCAGCGTCATGCGCCACAGCTCATGGCACGCCTTTCGCCAGAGTGTACCCGGGAGGCTCATTCTCGCCTCGACAAAGGCAAGCGTGCCGTACAGCGAATATGTGTACGCAGCGGACGATACCTTGATTTTTGGCCGCGAGAGTGCCGGCGTGCCCGATGAAGTCATGAACGCCAGCGACGCGCGCGTCGCAATTCCGATGGCCACCGCGATGCGGTCCCTGAACGTCGCCGTTGCCTGCGGTATGATCCTCGGTGAGGCGCTGCGACAGACCATGACCATGCCGCTCATGAAGGACAAATCGTGACACCCGCAAACCCTACCCATGACCACAAAAACCTTGCAGCTGCCTGGTTCGAAGACCTGCGCAACCAGATCTGCGCCACCTTTGAGACCATCGAAGATGAGTTGACAGGCAAGTTCGCGGACCGCCCCGCTGGACGCTTCGAGCGCAAAGCCTGGTCACGCGCCTCGTCACCCGGAACCGATTCAGGCGGGGGTGTTATGTCCATCATGCGCGGCCGCGTCTTTGAAAAAGTCGGCGTCAACATCTCGACCGTCCACGGCACCTTTTCCCAGGAGCTTGCCCAAACGATTCCTGGCGCCGCCGCAGACCCGCATTTCTGGGCAGCGGGCATCTCCCTCGTCGCCCACATGCAAAACCCGCACGTTCCCGCCGTGCACATGAACACGCGCCACATCGTGACCACGAAAGCCTGGTTCGGCGGCGGTGCTGACCTGACACCGATGTTCCCCAACGACCAAGACACCAGCGACTTTCACGCCGCCTTACGCACCGTCTGCGATCGCCACGCTCCGAACTACTACCGGGACTTCAAAGCCTGGTGCGACCAGTATTTCCATCTCCGGCACCGCAACGAACCGCGCGGTGTCGGAGGAATCTTCTTCGACAACCTCGATAGCGGCGACTGGGAAGCCGACTACGATTTCACCCGCGATGTTGGTCTGGGATTTCTTGACATCTACCCCCAGCTCGTCCGCCGCCACATGAACCGGCTGTGGACGAAAGACGACCGCGAACATCAACTCATACGCCGTGGCCGCTATGTCGAGTTCAACCTGCTCTATGATCGCGGCACCCAGTTCGGCCTGAAAACTGGCGGAAACGTTGAAGCCATCTTGATGTCATTGCCGCCCGAAGTACGCTGGCCTTGAAGCCGCCGGAAAGCAAAGCTA
>VFKO01000480.1 GCA_009885515.1 Rhodobiaceae bacterium
AACGCTGCAATGGGCGGTCGATCAGGACGGCAAGCATGAGGGCCGGTCCGCCATGCGCCTGCCAGGCATGGTTGGTGCCGCGCTGGATTACGACCTGGCCCGGCTTCAGTCGCGTCTCGCTGCCCTCGAGTATCAACGACACATCCCCCTGCAACAGGCAGATGATGTCCATCGACTGGGTTTCGTGCATGGCGGAATGACGGGTCTGGTCGACAATGTGGTGGGCGCCATCGAAATCGGCAAAGCGCTTGCGGACGGCTTCGTCGAGTTGAGCCTTGGGCACGCCCTCCGGCTGCGGCGTGACCACGAACCAGCGGACCTGCACATTGCCCTTGCGCGGACCGAGCACTGGCCGCGTGGCGCCCAGATCCTTGTGTTCATGCGGATCAAGCAAACCAGAAGCTGCATCTTCCCATATTTCGAACAAGCCACCCAGGTTGGGATCACCCATGATCGAAGACGGGCCGCCATCAATAATGATCACGGATTTGCCCAGCGCATCATCGCCCGTGATCACGCGGCGCATCGCTTCCTGAAAAATACTCATGCCAGACTCCAGAGTTGGTCCGAAACAGTATCGGGTCATCCGATCATCCGGTTCTTGCGTGGTGACTGCAAGCGTCGGGATCGTCGTCAGAGGATCGTGCAGGATCCTGGTGCCGCTAAATTGGCTTCGGAGGCTCACTGACGGCGATTTGGCATCGCGTGCTGGCAATGTAGCCGACAACCGTCACCTGACTCCGGGCGCTCCCAAGAGTCCAGAAAGGGCATGCACCATGCCGGTGCCTCAGGCGTACTCGCGCGCTAACCGATCGAGCAGCTTCGAAAGGCTGCGGCTTTCCTTCTGGCTGCGGTAGTTCAAACCGTAAGCCACCCGGCTGCCGAAGTAGCGCTGACCCGGCGGCAAAGCGCAAAAAAAGAAACCCGCCAAGGCGCGCAGTTCGCAACCGAAGTCGCGTCCGAGGCGTGGCGGGTCTTGTTGGACTCAACGTAGATGCGGGGTAGATGCGGGCAGTGAAGAAATCAATAACCGGCATTGTCACCCCACTTTGGGATTTTGGCTCAAAACCAAAGCAGGGAAAAAAATATGCGCGTGCGACCTAGCGCGGCAGGGGTGCCACAAGGTTGCAGAGATTTACCCCCCCCCGCCTGATTCAAGAGAAGTCCCGCATCAACCGGTTGATAAGCTTGGGCAGGCTCCGGCTTTCCTTCTGCGAGCGGTAGTTCAAACCGTAAGCAATGCGACTGCCGAAATGGCGTTGCCCCGGTGGCAAGAAGATCGCCCGCACCCGGCGTTGTTCGCCCCCGTCGAATAGTACCGGGCAAAGGAACCACCAGCGCAGCCCCCCGAAGCGCGGACGCGATTGAACGAGCGGGATTGTCTGACGCACGGGCACGCCGTTCGCCGAATAGATCAACGTCAAGCGCCCGCCGTTATCGGCGGTTGCGTCCCATTCGTAACCGATGGTTGCGAAGCGTTCGCCGTCGCGACTCCAGAACCAACTACCGTGCCGCCAAACGCCGGGTTTGATCACATGTCGTGTCGCGGGGCTTGCAAGATCGAGCCGCAGGGCGTCTTCGACCGCGATCCGTACGCTTGGCCTTCCGCTTCCATAACCACCCATGAGGCCCTCCGATATTCCGAAATCTATAGGCTCAAGTTTCAATCCGCCGCTGAAAACACAAGGCGGTTCAAGGCGTTCAGCGTGTTTTCCGTTAATCCCTGATAACGCCGTTTTCGCCCTCAAATTTGATATCATTCCGCACGCCTTCATTCTGGAATAGCACCGCGTTTGAATGTTCTTTGATTTTTTCGCCCTTGTTGCCACCACGTCCGCGCTGGTTCCGAAGTCGTTGCATCCTCTCTAGAACGTCCAGCGTCTTGAACAGGCTTCGCTCCAGCCCTTGCTCCCAGCGCGCGACCATTTCCAAGATATTGCGAGGTCCGCCATTCTCCAAGGCGTCGTCTAACGGAGTGTCACCGTCGTATTTGTCCGGGCGCGAAAGAATCTTCGTTTCAAGGCTTTGCGCCCTGTTGAGCCGCCAAGCGATTCCGGCTGCGCGTGCGGCAAGTGTCGCCTCGATTGTGCCCACCGGCGCAAGATCGCCGATGAAGCCGCGAACGAACGCCTCAAAGGTGTTGCGGTTCTCACCCGCCGCATGGGCGGATGCGATTAGCGGATGATTCCGAAAGGCCGCGCCTTCCTCGAAAGTCGTGACTGCGTTGGGGTCGGTCATGGTGAAGGTTCCTTCTTGGGGGTGAGAGCGACCGTGATCGCTGCCCGGGCTTCGGCATGGTTCACTGCGGGTCCATCGTGCTCGTGACCGAGACGACTGTTGCAGCCCCCGGGGTCGGCAGGTGGATTTAGCGCCATGTACTTGGTCACGCATTGGTCGTACGCGGACATTTCCGCCTTGGCGCGGGACAGGCCACCATCGAACTCCGCGATGCCTGCCCGCTCATCGAAGAGGGTTCGCCAGTCCTCGCTCGACCAGCCATCGCGGCCAAGGCGCAGCAACGCGATCACTTGCGCCTTGTAACGAGCCAGAAGGTCCAGCACGGCGGTCGGCGGTGCGGCGTCGGCATCAAGGGTGAGGGCGTCGCCGTCGATCCCGATCCGAACACCAGCCGCCCGCGCGAGCTTCAGGGCATGAACAGCGCTCAAAACCTTGAACTCCAGCCTGCGCTTTCCGGCGCGGATTGAGGCGGGTGGACTTCGTCCGTACCGTCCGCATCGGCTTCGATACTTGTATTCAACGTGTTGGTGCGGACGGTTGCGCCGGTCTCGCCCCTTGTACCGTCCGCTCGATTGCCGACCGTCCGCAGTTCTTGGTTTTCGCATCCGTTGCGAGCCTTGGGGTTCAGCAGATCGGCGGACGCTGCGGACGCTGCGGACGGTCTCGAACCTTGGGATTCCGGCGCAGCAGGTTGTGTGTTCATGGCGATACGGATCATCCGTGTCCGCGCCCGGCCTTCGCGTTCGAAACTGATGTCGATGCCGACCTTGCGCAGAAATGTCGCCGCCCGGCGTAGCCGGCCCGCCAGCGCCCGTGGGCTATCGGGCCATGTCTTCGACCTGGCAACGCGCTCGCCCGCCATTTCGGCAAGGGCACCCAGAAGGTCCGATGCGGTTCCCGTCCACTCCGTCCGCGATTGCATCAAGACACGCACTGCGGCAGCGATCGGATCAGCATCGATAACGCCATCCACCGCCTCGTCACGGTTGCCGCAATAAGCCGACCAGAATGTGCCCGAGGGCCAGAGTGCGGTTTCGCAAGCCGTCGCCCACAAGGCGAAATCCGCCATGCGCGGCAGCTTGTCGAGCTTCGTGCGTGGCAGTTCGGCCAAGCCCTTAGCCACCGCATCGAGCAACACGCCAAGAAGTCGCGGGCGTTCAGCTTCGAACGCGGCCCACAATTCCTGCTCGGGGCGGCGGCGCTCCTCGGGGATCGGTTCCAGCGTCAGGAACACGGCGCGATCAGCCAGATCGGGCCTTGTAACGATATCCTCGATCCCATTCAGGATCACAGGGCGCGCGGCGTCGAACAGCACTTCATCCTGATCGGAATAAAGCTGGCGCACCGCGAAGCCGCCGCCCGTAGCAAGCCGGCAAATCGTGTCCGATATCCACGCCGGCAGGCCCGACACGTTGTCAAAGGCGAGCACATGGCCGTTGCTTGCGGCGATGAACAGGTCGCGATCCTCGCGTGGCAAGGCCCGAAGAGGCGCCGTGTTCGGGTCGAGTAGCGCCCGCAGGATCGCAGAGAAGGTGGACTTCGCCGAACCCTGCTCGCCCGACAATACGATCACCGGATAGGGACCGCGATTGCGCAGACAGGCGAGC
Organism: Rhodobiaceae bacterium; assembly: GCA_009885515.1. Taxonomy (GTDB): domain Bacteria; phylum Pseudomonadota; class Alphaproteobacteria; order Micropepsales; family Micropepsaceae; genus SZUA-430. Next base: position 3,846 of record VFKO01000480.1, read on the forward strand.
GCCCATGCAACCACCAGAACGAAATCGTTATCGGTCTGCACATTGAGAAACGATCGCAAGGATTCGATCGAGCCACCGCTGACCGGGATCGGCATCGCCTTCATGCCGGAAGCGCGCCGGAATCGAACAGGCGGATTGTCAACGATGCGCCAGCCGATGGCATCGATCTCAATGGCGCGCCATGCCTTATCGCCAAGGTCGAGATAAAGCCGCCCGTCGAGCTCGCCGACACGGATGTGGACCTGCCGTTCTGGCGCATCGAAATGCGCCTTGGCCTCGATCACGTTCAGCGCGGATTGCAGCGCTTCCGAACTCGGCGCACCTTGGGTCATCTCGAAGAATCGGCGCGCCAGCCAGCGGCGGAATCCCTTGGTACGGATCGGCCAGGTTTCACGGTGTCCGTTGATGTCGAGATCAGCAAAGCCGGATCCGTCGGGCGTGTGGAACAGTTCGGCGGTCTGCGCGAGATCAATCAGGAAGTCGGCTTGGGTCGGCCCGCGCCCGCCCGTATCGCCGCTTTCCTCGGCGATGGCATCGTCAAGCGCTGTCACCCGGCATCCGGCTTTCTTAAGTTGCGAGCGCAGCGCCTCAAAGGCGGCGCGGTTGTCCTGCTTGAGCGCTGTGAGCGCTTCCAGGGCCTCCGGCTTGAACGGCGCGCCGGGATCACTTGCCGTCTGCTCGACCAATCCGGCCAACGGATCGGGGATGGCCTCGGCAGATTCGATGACATCAAGGATCAGTTTTTCATTTTGAATCCTGGCTTCGGTGCTCATGCCGCGCCCTCCGGCAAAATGGGGTTGCGGATTTTGAGCAGATCGTTGAAATCCATACCGCTTGGCGGGCGGGCGATCCGAACGCGTCTCCCTTGACGTTTCCATCGCTTGGCGCAGTCCTGCGCCGCCGCTTCGCCGGGCGCGTCACCATCGGCGAGCACGATAACCTCGCGAAGGGTGCGTGGCAGATCGAGCGACCGAAGGCCGGAAGTTGAGAGCGCCGCCCATGTCGGCTTGCCGGTGGCTTGCAAAGCTGCAAGGCAGGTTTCGATCCCTTCGCCGACCATCAGCGCATCGCCGGGTTCGCCGAGGCGCACTACGCCACCGCGACAAGGCCCGAGCATCATTTTCGGCGGATTGACCGGCGCTTTTCCGTGGCCATCACGGGCGAGGAAGGTGCGATGAATGGCGATCGGCGAACCGGTTTCACCGTTCACCACCAGCGCCACCATGGCGGGCCAGACGCCGCCTGAAGGGTGTTTCAAGCCGGGATGGAAGCGCAAACTCGGAGGCAGCGAAAGCGTGATCGCTCGCGATTGAAGATAGGCTTCGGCGAGCGAGCCCGCGATACCCTTTGATGACCGCCAGATCGAAAGTGCCGCTTCCGTGCGCGCAGTCAATTCGGGATTGGGTTTGGCAGCAAGGTCCTTCCGGCGTTTGTCGGCACTGCACCCAGGATACTTGCCATTCGCATCCCAAAGATCTCGCTCTGAAAGCGCTGCTATCACATCTCGCTGGTCGCATCCTGCATGGCAGCGCACCAACACTTTGCCATCCTTGCCCGCGCTGATCGAAAGGCTCGGCGTGGAATCGTCATGTGCCGGGCAGCGCGCCATCCACGTTGAGCCGGCCCGATGCCCACCGAGGGCTTTGGAGATGATTTCAGCGGTCATGACGCACCTCACCATCGTTCGACGCAATGGTCGCAGTGCAGTCATTGGCGGCAGCGAGCCGTTCGGCGCGCGACCATTCCGCCAACATGACGAAAAAGCCGGTTGTGTAGTGAAGGAATTGCCGCGCGTCCTCGTTGGTGAGGTTGCGGCCGATGCGCGGTTGCCAGAGTTCGCGCGTGCGGGCGATCTGCCGCCCCAATTCATTGTCGTTAGCAGCGTCGAGACGTTTCATCGAAGACCTCACGGACGGTTTCGCCGTTCCGTGCTCCTGGCCTCCGGTCTCGGATTCCCACCGATGACGCTGGGCCTAAAGGGATTTGCATCTTCAGGCGTCCCCGTCGCAGGGATCGCCGCTCAGCGTCGCTTAGCGCGGCACCTCATGTTCAGGGATCGTGAACTTGTGGCTCTTGCCTGCCCGGATCACGAGTTGCCGCTTGCCGCCGTTGGAGATCTCGCAAGCAATCGACAAGTCAAAAAACCCGTGCTTCAAGCCTTCGACGACTAGCCCTTCAAGCCGGTCGAGGGCTTCGCGGATCTGCCCGCTCTTGGCGCGCTGCAGCGGCGTTGCGTGATTCGGTTCATCCATTGTGGAGCAGTCCCTTCATGTCCTTGATCGTAGCGGCGAAGGCTAAGGCGCGAACGCTGGTAGCATCGCCGAAGTAGGCCACCACATCATCACGACGCGAGGCGCGATCCTGAAAGATGAAGACCTTGCGCGGCCCTTCAGTTCGAAGGCCCCGAAGCTCGTATCCCAAGCAGCGCAAGAAGCAGGCGAGATAGAAGTCACGCGTCTCAAAGGTTGGTTGGACACGTTCCAGATTTTCATGATGCCACTGTTCAATTGACACTTGACGCTCTCCTCAAAAAAATTCGGCTAAACCCCGAATGGAAGTGTGTGCTGATCTGGCGCGCAGGCAAGCAGAAGACCAAGTCTTTCGAGACGAATACGCATCGCCTTCGTGCTCACGATGAAGTGTCGGGCAAAATCACCGGCGATCTTGTTGAAGAGATAGTCAGGCGATGGGTCAAGTTCTGCAAGGATTTCAGAAATCGGGCGCAATCCAAAGGACCTCGGTCGGTTGACGAACGGCTGCGACCGGACAGCATCAAATACCAATGGCTTGTCCGTGCCGAAGGACTGAGCCCAATGTTTCCGGATCGCACCTCGCGGCATCAGCAAGCACGATGCGTAGAGATCAGCCTGAATTTCGATCCGCTCTTTCGCCTGGCTGGTTCGACAAATGAAACTTGGCGGGGCACTGGTTTCAAGGAGTGAGGTTTGCGCCGGATTTTTGCTAAACAAGGTCCGGTGAAGCTGCCAATGCCCAACCTCATGCGCCGCGGTATAACGATAGCGACCTTCCTTGGCTGGATAGGTATGAGGATCAAGGCTTTCATCGATGACGATGAGTTTCTGGTCGAAAAAGATCGCACCAAGAACATCCGGGTCAAGCCCGTTTCCTGAACGCGAAACTCCAAACAGCCGGTGTGTGTCGTCGAACTCCATGCCGAGCTTCAAGTGTTTTTCGATGATATCGTCGATGGGGATCGATCCATCGATCGAGACGCCACGGACTCGCGCGTATTCCGCCAGCAACGCTTCAGCACCTTTCTCGATCACCTCGTCCGCCAAATAGGCAACATTAATTCCCATTGAATCTTCATCCTCATCTGCGTGATCAACAAACAAACCAACACTCAGGAGTTCACTTGTCCTTTGACTTTTGCGCTTCTCGGGCCAGTTTGTTCAGGTCCGCAGGCGACAGGCCCTTAGTCGTTCGCAGCAGAGCCGCAACTTCAACCGGGTTGCGCTTGATGATGTCAGACAGGTCCGTGGAAACCCTTCCCGCCATCGCAAGAAGTTCGTCCACGTTGCAATCAATCTCCTTGGCAATCAGCCTCACCTTGTCCTCGGCCGGCGGAGGAAACTCGTTTCGTTCAACTTTTGAAATATACGTTGGGCTGACCCCGATAAGTTTCGCCATCTCGCGCAATCCGATCTCCTTCTCCCCACGCTTGCGGCGCATGAAGTCTCCGAATTTTTCTCCAGACACTTTCGGTCTCCCGTTTATAATACACTTTACACTCGAATCGCACCTTTATGTCAACTGACACCTAAACACTTATCAACAGATCAATTGCCTCTGATATCCATTCCGCGGACGCTTTCCAGCATTCGCCTAAAGTCAGCCTGCGGAACAAGGCACATGGTTCGATATTGGGATATGAAGGGGAGCCATCTTGCTTTTCTTGCGTGCACGACACGCGCTTAGAAAACGTGGGATGTTTTTACCCGGACGATATTGACACGCTTATTTTACCCGGATAATACGCTCCTCGATTCCGAGGAAGCTGACGAAAATGAACGACTTCGCCCAGACGCTTTGCACCGTTTTTGAGGGGCCGCGCGTTTTGGCGCGGGGGTCATTGAAAGACATAGCACTGACCTTAAGCAGTCGCGATTCTACGTCCGCCGCACAACCCGTCCTCATTTTCGATGATAGTTCTGGACAGCCAATTGATATCGACACACGCGGGACTCCGGCGGAAATTTTGCAACGGCTGAATCAACACCCGCTTGCAAATTCTGACACCATCGTCCGCCGTGCGCCTGGCCGGCCGAAGCTTGGGGTCGTCGCGCGTGAAGTCACCTTGCTGCCGCGGCATTGGGAATGGTTGAGCGCGCAGTCTGGCGGCGCCTCCGTTGCTTTGCGCAAACTCGTTGATGAGGCGCGCCGGACCAACCAAACAAAAGATCACGTGCGA
>VFKO01000216.1 GCA_009885515.1 Rhodobiaceae bacterium
ATTTCTTGACCACGCCGGTGCCCAGCGGCAGCTCGATGAGTGTGCCGTCGCGCGACATCATCCAATCGCCATCGCGCGCCTCATCAACGCCGCGCGTGAATATGCGCTCAGCGACAATATTAAGGACGGGGGGGGTGTAATGGAACAGCACTAACAGTTTCACCCCTGCGCCATTGGCCAGCTCCGCCGCCTCAACCGGCGAGGTGTGATAGTCCTGGATATCAAACATCAGTTTTGCCAGCCGTGTGTTGCCTTTGCTCTCGGCGATTGTCTGCAGCCGCTTGACCATGTGTTGGGCTTGGGCTTCGTGGAACAGAACATCCGCGCCTTTTGCTGCGAGCGCCAACGGGCCGTGTTTTTGGGTGTCGCCGCTGATCACCAATGAGCGGCCCTTGTAGTCAAAGCGATAGCCGAACGCCGGGTTGATCGGTTCGTGTTCGACTTCGATGGCAGTGACTTTCAACTGACCGTCGTCGAACACGACTGTGGTGCGGTCATGCGCAGCCGTGGCCTCACCGGGCATCGCGATGGGGTGCGCCACCATCTTCCATAATGCGGGGTCAGCAATCGCGGTGCCGTGATGCGCCGTGCGATAGACCTGATCGAGCGCGTAGGCTTCCTGGAAGCCTGCCACCACGCGCTCAACCCCTATGGGGCCATAGACATCCAGCGGGGCCGTACGTCCAAGCACCCAGCTGTTCATATTGAACTCGCCCAGATCGGCGATGTGGTCGGAGTGAAAGTGCGTATAGAAAATTCCGCCGATACGTCCCAGTGGCAGGCGCATCAATGCAACCTTGCCCATCGATTGTGGCCCTGTATCAACGAAGTAGATTTTGCCGCCCGCGATGACGGCAATGCAGGCCTTGGCGCGTGCGGGGTCCGGCATCGGTGACGACGAGCCGCAGACAATGGCGCGCAGCGCATCATCCTTGAGCAGATCGTCGCGCGTGCCCCCGAGGGCCGCGGTGGCGACCCGCTCGAAAATCGCGTCCTGAACCTGCGGCACGGAATAGACGACGAGCCCGCCCGCGACGGCCAAGGCCGCGCCCGCAAAGACCAACAACATCAGCCAGCGGCCAATCATCCTCATGAAATCCCCCATTCGCTCGATTAGCCCGACCTTATGCCGCCCCAGGTCACGGCGTCTATGGGCAGTGTCCCATTTTGCCGGTTTTTTGGCTGAAAACGGCGCTCCTTTTCAGGACGAACAGGACATCGGACACTGTCCCAAAAACACTGTCCTGTTTGTCCTGTCCTATTTCTACGCCAGCGCCGCCAGCTGTTCGGGCGACAGGGACAGTTTTGTGGCGCCCATCAGCTCCTTGACCTGGGCGACACTGGTGGCGCTGGCGATTGGCGCGGCAATGCCGGGCTGGGCCAGGATCCAGGCCAGCGCGATCTGCGGCAGCGTGGCGCCGGTGCTGGCTGCGATCTTGTCCATCCGGCCCAGCACGCCCAAGTTCTTTTCCAGATGCTTTTTCGGCGCGCCCTGCCCGCGCGGGCTTTTGGCGAGATCATCGGCGGTGCGGTATTTGCCGGTCAGAAAGCCGGCAGCCAAGCCATAGTAGGGCAGCGCCGCGACGCCCGCAGTCTCGCAAAGATCGCACATGGCGCCTTCGTGCTGATCGCGCACCAGCAGATTGTACTCGTTTTGAATGATTGTGTAGGGCGTGAACCCTTTGGCGATCGCCACCGCACGCGCCGCCTGAAGGCGTTCGGCGGTGAAGTTCGAGGCGCCCAGCGCCCGCACCTTGCCCGCGCGCACCTGGGCATCGAAGGCGCCCGCGATTTCCTCAAGAGGTGTCCCCGTATCGTCGCGATGGGCGTAGTAGAGATCGACGTAATCGGTCTGCAGCCGCGTGAGCGAGGCCTCAAGTGCTGCCGCGATCTTCGCCGGCGCCAGGCCTCCCGCCAAGTTCGCGCCGTTGACCTTGGTCGCGATCCGCAGCGCCGCGCGCGTTCCCCGCGCCGCCATCCAGGCACCGAGCACAGTCTCGGACTCGCCGCCCTTGTGACCCGGCACCCATGCCGAGTAAACGTCGGCGGTATCGACCATCCGCCCTCCCCCGTCGAAGAAGGCATCGAGGATGGCAAAGCTGGTGTCGCGATCGGCCGTCCAGCCAAAGACATTGCCGCCCAGTACCAGCCGGATGCCGCCCAGCGCCGGGTTATTCAAAGCGAAATTCGTTGTCATGAAGCACCTTCTCTATTTCTGCTCAGACTATATTAACAATACTCAGCCATGTCAAGAACAAACAGAGATCTCTTTGGACGCTCGAAGCCCGGAACTCCGAGCCTTTTTGCCCTGCGCCCGCCTGCGGCAAATCTGACCCCGGGAGCGCGGGCACCCCTGCCCGCCCTTACTTCCGGCTGGCAAAGAGCGGGCAGAGAGCGTGCGAAGACATCACGCGGAGCCGCGGAGGTTTGTGGCTTTTTCGGAATACTTTACACAATCGGCCCTCACGTTTGTTGGACCAATGTTGCTGCGAATGGCTCGACTGCTGTTGAATTGGCGCAGACTATCGGGCGCATCTTTATTGGCGCGGGCGGGGACATGACATGACAATGCGATTGACGTGTGCCGGTGTTGTGGGGGCGGCGTTGGTGTCAGCGTGTTTGTTGATCACAGCGAAAGCAGAAGCCGCATTGTTCAATTTGCCGTTGCCAAGCAAGGCTTATGTTCAAAAAAATGGGTTCGATTGGGCTTGGGCCGCTCCAGTCTCTGCCGATTTCATTTCGCGATACCCGAATGCGGAAATTGACTTGAGCTATCAAAGTACGCAGGGCTGGCGGCTGCCGACGCTTGCGGAACTCCTACTTGCACCCCTTGCGACGGAATTTCTGTTCTTAGGCGCAAACGTGCCATTCAACGGCACTGACCCGATCAGTGGTGCAATGTTTATCACCTTGAACAGCGCGTACGATAATGATGGTGCATGCGCGACACCGTATTTCAATAACGTTTTCGTCAATTGTGACTGGGTAGAAGGGGGTGGCCAACCCGATGGTCAATGGGCCACTCCCGGCTCCCAAACGACGTTCGAACAGTTGGTCGTTCGGGGCGC
>VFKO01000019.1 GCA_009885515.1 Rhodobiaceae bacterium
CAGACCGACGCCGAGTGCGGATACGGTAAGGGCGACCGTTGCGATTTCCCATGACCATCTACGGATGAACTTCCACATGACGCATCTCCCCCGGCGTCGCCTTTGCGGCGATTCGCATTTGTGGGAGTCTATCGGGAATGGGGGGCTGGGGTGCGCTTGCGTTTCGTTGAGCGCGCTGAGTTACATAAGCCGCACGTGTCCTGTTGCGGGAGGCGCCATTGATTCGCCACTTGTGCGCGGTGTCGGCTTACTTCCAGCGCTTCCCAGCGATTTACACCATCATTTCGGCCACATGACTGCCTGATGATCCAGAGAACAATGACCGTGCAATTCTGCCATGTCGTGGCACAATTGCATGGAAAACTCTGCACGCCCTCCCCCTTCCGCAGAATCAAGGTGACCCGCTCATGGATTTGAAAGAATTTTTGACCGGGAACGACCGAATTGACGTGATCGAGATCATCTCCTTTTCAGTATTTCCTCCAAGATTACTTCCCCCGAGATTTGTAGGCCTGATTGGATTTGATGGTCGCGCCGTTTACCTCACGACGGAAATGCGTGAAATTCATGAAAGGCTTGAACTCGGAGTGCTAAAGTTCTGGGAAAAAGGTGATCCCTCTAATTCGGGGACGAAGGTGTTGCTCTCTGGTGGACGTGTGCTTTCATGGAATTATCTCGCCGCTCCGGACTTTGACTTCATTTCCGGCGTGCGAATTAGGTTCGAAAGTGGGGACCTGATTATAACGGCAGGCGCTATGCCGCTATCCGTATTCGTAAGTTTTGGCGACTTTCGGATAGAGGACCCAGAGTATCCGATTGACGAATACAGAATCATCAAAACAGAAGGTGCTCCGTGAATTGGGTGTCAGTTAATTCGGTGACAGTCCAGCACTGCCACCGATTTTAATCACGGTCAGCATACCCATTTCGCTCGCCATGGGTGATGCACCGCGTCGCGTAAATCCTATCGGAACCAACACAGCTGTTCCGTCGTTGCGAGCAGCGTGCCGCCCCGGCTCCACATTTTTGCGTTCGAGCCGGCGGTTGCGTGTTCGATGCGCGTTGCGATCATGTCGGAGAGGACGAAGTCGTCGCCGCAGGCGGCGAGTTCGGGTTCGGTCGCGTGGATGTAGATCGACATCGTCGTCGTCGAAGACGGACGCGGCGTCGTGCCGAGGTACCAGACGCGCGGGGGGCCGATGTCGCAGAGGAACGCCATTTGTACGGCGTCGAGTTTGCGGCCCGAGGTTTCGCGTTGCCACATCAGCGAGCGGGTGGACGGCTTGTTGAAGGGCGGGCTGCCCAACACTGTGCGCATTTCGATGCGTTGGCCGAAGGGGCCGGGCGGGTGAAACGGTTCGATGGGTTCGGGCGGCGGGGCGCCTGGCATCTGGTCTTCGGTGAAGCGGTCGCTCTCGCGCCGGTTGGCGAGCACCATGGTCGCGGTCGCGGCAAGTTCACCCGAGGTCGCGCCTTCGACGGTGAGATCACAGCGCCAATAGGCGAGCGAGCGGCTGGCGCCGAGGCGCTGCGCGTGGACGCTCAGAAACGAGCCGGGCGGGACGCGATTCACGAAATGCACAGTGGCGGCGGAGAGCGTGCCTTGCGCGTCCGGGTGCGCGAGCACCGCCTTCGCGAGGAGCGCCGTCGTCCAACCGCCGAACATGCCGGTATTCGCTTCGTAGTTCGGATCGGCAAGCGCGCGCCATCTGCCCTCCCCTTGCGCTTCGAGTGCGAGCGAATTGTCTAGTGCTGTCATCATGGTCTCCAAATTGGGAACGAGGTAAAACTTGTTCGGTGATCCGTAACACCGTCACATTGGCGGGGGTTCGCGGAAATCTGCGTAACATTGAGGGTCACTTGTGTACACACGAGCCGCGCTTGGCGTCGTGCTTTCACCCGGCACGCAGACCGTTGTCCACCCAAGGCCTCGCGCGCGCCAGATGTTTTTGCAGGATATTGACAAATTCAAGTCGCAGCGGAAAGTAGAGCTTTGCAATCAGCCCTACTCCGATTAAGGAACATATATAGAACAAGATTGCGCATTGCAAGCGGAATGTGACAATTAGCGTGTCAGCGTCAAGTTGGTGCCCTGGGACGGAGTCGAACCGTCACATCCGAAGATACTGGATTTTGAGTCCAGCGCGTCTACCAGTTCCACCACCAGGGCACAGATTGCGGGCGTCAGTGGGCTGGACTTGGTGGTGGCCAACCCTCGGCTTAGCGCAAGGGGGCGCATATTAGGGACGTGGGGGCGTTCGTCAACTGAGGTTTAAGCGCTCAATGCCGCATTCATGGGTGCGTGCGGCCGGACGCGGAGCGGGTTAGTATGGCCTGATGACAGAGCAAGCACTTCCGGCGCGGATGCGCGCCATTGGTCAGCACCCGCACTTTCCGGCGATCGGAATTGCGCTGGTCAGCGTTTTGATCATTGCTGGCGCTTGGGCATTTCAGGTGTTCGGCGGGTTGGCGCCCTGCCCTTTGTGCCTGGAGCAACGGGTGCCGTGGTATCTGCTGATTGCGGTTGGCTGCGGGCTGATAGCCGCGCAACGGCTGAGTGCACCGCGTGCCGTCGTGACGGGGTTGTTTGCACTGGCGGCGCTGCTGGCGCTGTGGAGTGCCGGGCAGGGGCTCTATCATGCGGGCATCGAGTACACGTGGTGGAAAGGGCCGCCGACTTGCACGGCGGGGGGGGATGGCGTCGATCTGAACGGCGGGCTCGACAGCATTTCCTCGGCTGAGATTGTCATGTGCGATGTGGCGGCGTGGACATTGTTTGGCGTGTCGCTGGCCGGGTTCAATGTTTTGTTTTCGCTGCTGGTGCTGGCTTTGGCTGGACTGGGCCTGAGGGGGCGACGCTGATGGTGAAGGCAACACCGCGGTTGCCGGGGCATGGCGCATCCGGCGGGAATCTTGCACGGATGATCCGGGTTGACCATGCGGGCGAGTATGGCGCAGTGCAGATTTATCGCGGGCAACTGGCAGTGCTGGGGCACACGGCTTGTGGTGACACAATAAAACATATGGAAGCCCAGGAGCAGGCGCACCTGCAGAAGTTCGATGCGTTGGTGGCCGAGCATGGCGTGCGGCCGACAGTTCTGTCGCCGGTGTGGAGTGTTGCAGGTTACGCGCTGGGGGCTGTCACGGCACTGCTGGGCGAGAAGGTTGCAATGGCGTGCACGGCGGCGGTGGAAGAGGTGATCGACGAGCACTATGCCTCTCAGGTGGCGGCGCTGGCGCAGGACGGCGCGGAGCACGCTGAGTTCAAGTCAACGATCGAAGCGTTTCGGGAAGATGAAATTGCGCATCGCGAGACTGCGATCGAGCACGGCGCGGAGGATGCGCCGGGGTATCAGGTGCTTTCGGAGGCGATCAAAACCGGCTGCAGGCTTGCCATTCGGCTGTCGGAGCGGTTTTAGCAATGGCGCCGGAGCCACTTCGGGCAAATGCTGCCAATTGTACGCGTGCGGGCGAAACCCTGGCCGCAGCGTTTGCGGATGATCCGGTGACATGCTGGATGGGGCGGCGCGATGGCAAGCGCGACGCCGGGCGGCGGCAGATGTTCGGCTTTCTGGTTGCCAATCTGGGGTTGCCTGGAAACGAGCTTTGGACGACGCCGGACTTTAGCGCTGCGGCCCTGTGGGTGCCGCCGGAACGGGCCGATCTGAAGCAGAGTTTGTGGCAAGAGCTGAAAATGATCCCGGCGATGATTGCGTTTGCAGGATTTGGCGGGCTGTCACGGGTGAATGACTTTCGCAAGGTGACCGAGCGCCATCACCCCAAGGGGCCGCCGCATTTTTATCTGATGACCATCGGCGTTGATCCAAAATTTCAGGGACATGGTGTTGGATCTGCCTTGCTTGAGGCGAACCTCCGCACCATCGACACGAAGGGGCTGCCCGCCTATCTGGAATCGTCGAGCCCGAAAAATCTGCCGCTCTATCTCCGGCACGGGTTTGAAGTGGTGTCGGAGTTCAGCCCGCGCCAAGACGCCCCGCCCTTGTGGGGCATGTGGCGCGAGGCGCGCTCATGACCAAACTTTCAAATTGTGAGCTGATCGATGTCTCGTGCGCCGTGGATGACACGCAGTATCAACACGTCGTCTTCTTCTTTGCGATATATGATTAAGTAATTCCCGAATACAATCGCTCGAATCTGCGGACCCCATTCTGACCGAAGTCGAGCGGCGGTTGGGTTTTCTCCAATTTTGATGCAGCGCTCTTTGATAGACGCGATAAACGAACAGGCCCGCTCGGGATTGTCTGTAGCTATGTAATCACCTCGCATTGAGATCGGCAAGCGCTTGTTTTCTGAATACTACGCTCACTTTTTCCGCTTCGTGCTGGCCGATGCCGTTTTCCGGAACCGTTTCTCGAGGCTGTCAAAAGCTTGCTTGAGCGGGATGCGGGCATCATCTGAATCCGCTTCAGCAATTAAAGCGCGGATTTCCGACGCCTTCGAAAAACGGCGCCTCTCATCGTCTTCAAGCAAACGCAAGCCTGCACGAACAACTTCACTCGCGTTATTGAAGCGACCGCCCTTTACCTGCTTGACAATAAATCGTTCAAAACGATCACCCAAAGCGAAACTCTTGGCCACTTGCCGCTCCCATAACTGTTATGAACAGATCATACTCTAGCACTTCTGCGAACGCGCGCAAATACTGACCCCGCGGCTGAGCTTACGGCTCGAGCTCTGTGTCCCAGTAGAGATAGTCGGCCCAGGACTGGTGCAGATAGTTGGGCGGGAAGAGGCGGCCGTTGGTGTGAAGCAAGGTCACGGTTGGACGATGCGGACGCTGATGGGGGAACATGCCGGCCTGCTGGGGCAGCTTGCCACCTTTGAACAGATTGCAGGGCGCGCACGCGGTTACAACGTTTTCCCAGGTCGTGCGGCCGCCGCGCGAACGGGGGACGACGTGATCAAAGGTGAGATCGTTGGCGGTGCGCGTGCCGTGGCAGTACTGGCACTGAAAGCGATCACGCAGGAAGACGTTGAAGCGCGTAAAGGCCGGGTGGCGCGAGGGCTTGACGTAGGCCTTCAGCGAGACGACGGACGGCAAGCGCATCGCCAAAGAGGGCGAGTGCACGATGCGATCATATTGCTCGACGATGTTCACGCGGTCCATGAACACGGCCTTGATCGTGTCCTGCCATGACCACAGCGACAGCGGAAAATAAGACAGCGGCCGGAAGTCCGCGTTCAACACCAACGCGGGGTAAGCCTGCGGTGCGCGCTCAGAAGTGGCTAACACAACACTTGACCCTTTTGTGCGCGATGCCTGAAAGCGCGCTCCTTTCATCCTTGTGGCGCCATGGAGTTGGCGCCCATTCCGGTTCAACCTACCTTATGGAGCCAACATCACGCAACCGAATGGGAATTTCGGCGGGAATACTAGCATTTGTAACATGACGCGGCCGTGACGGTGCAGTTACTCGCTTGTGACGGGCATGGGGGCGGCCTCTGCTTTTGCGGTCAGCTTTCCGGAAAATGCATCGGCCAGGAAGCGGCCGGCGAGATCCAGTCCGTCAGGCCCGATGCCATGGCCGACGCCGCGCGAGATGTGCCAGCGCGTGGAAACACCTGCCGCTCCCAAGCCGTTCACGGCGGCATGGATGGCTTGGACGGGAATCATCTGGTCGGCGTCGCCATGAACGAGAAGTACGGGCGGGCGAGAGATGATTTCAGCCGGGAGTTTTTCAGGTCCGGGAAGTACGCCCGAGAAGCCAACGATGGCCGCAGGTGCGACCTGGCGGCGGAGGCCGACGTGAAGGGACATCATGGTACCCTGGCTGAAGCCAACCAGCGCCAGGCGCGAGGCGTCGAGGTTGAGGCGCTGAAGTTCGGCGTCGATGAAGGCGTTCAGGACAGGGCTGGCGCGTTCCACTCCACGCAGCATCTCATCGGGCTGCATGCGGGTTATACCGAACCATTGATAGCCAGAGGGGGAACCGGGGCAGCGCTCGGGCGCGTGGGGCGAGGCGAAGGCCGCAGTCGGCAGCAGGCGCTGCCAGTGTTTGCCCAAGCCGATCAGATCATTGCCGTCGGCGCCGTAACCGTGGCAGAAAATAACGAGGCGATCGGCGGTGCCGGATGCGGCGGGCAGGCGCGGTCCATTAAGTTGCAGCGTCATTTCAAGCTCCAAGGCGATGGCGTTCGGCCACAGTCTATGTGGAGCGGATCAAATGGGCTAGAGCGTTGACATGAGTGGCCATATCACGCGGTTCGCGCCTTCCCCTACGGGGTATTTGCATTTGGGTCACGCCTATGCCGCGATCTATGCAGCGGCGGCGGTTCTGGACACGGGCGGCAAGTTTCTCGTTCGCATTGAAGACACCGATCTGGCGCGGTGCAGAGCTGAGTTTGAAGTCGCGATTGAAGAGGACCTGAAATGGCTTGGCTTGACGTGGGAGCGACCGGTTCGCCGTCAGTCCGAGCATTTCAGTGACTACAACGGCGCGCTTGAAAGACTGAAAGCACTGGGTTGTGCCTATCCGTGTTTTTGCTCCCGCAAGGAAATCGAAGCGGAGTTCTCTGCCAGTGTTGGTGCACCGCAAGGACCGGAAGGACCACTCTATCCGGGGACCTGCACGTCATTGGATGACGGTTCCCGCCGTGAGCGTATCGCGCGCGGTGACGCGCATGCCTGGCGGATGGATGTCGCGAAGGCGCAAGCTATTATTGGGCGGACACTTTCGTTCGAAGAGCGGGGACTGGGCCCCAATGGGGAGCGTGGCCGCATTGATGTTCGTCCAGAGACCTATGGCGATTTTGTGTTGGCGAGAAAAGACACGCCGGCGAGCTATCATCTGGCGGTGACCGTCGATGACGCCATTCAAGGCGTGACCATGGTTACAAGGGGCCACGATCTGTTTCCGTCGACGCATTTACACCGGTTGTTGCAGGAGTTACTGGGTTTGCCGCCGCCGCTCTACAATCATCACCGACTGGTACGAGATGAATTTGGTAAGCGGCTGGCAAAACGTGATCAGTCCACCAGCCTGCGCCAATTGCGTGCGCAAGGCATGAGCGTTGTGCAGGTTTATGAGATGTTGGGACTCACCAATCGTTGAGACCGAGGAAGCCTTTGAAGCCTGCGGCTTGCGACCAATAATGCCACTCGCCGCGCAAGCGCTCGGTGTCTGCGGGCGAATTTAATCCGCGACCAATGCCCAG
>VFKO01000165.1 GCA_009885515.1 Rhodobiaceae bacterium
CCGCGAACTTCGCGACCTGCAGGCACATCGCATACAATCTCACCCGAAAGGCGCCGGGAAAGGATTCCATCCGCCTCAGGCGAAAAACCGCTGGCTGGGACGACGAATATCTCGCCAGCCTCGTCGCCGCGTGATTTCCTTCACCCGATTCCCCTGGGTATCACCGCGTCTATTCCCATGCGGTCGATAAAACGACCGGCATCGCCGCCGACCAAAGCATCGCACTCGACGGAATTCACGCACGCAAGGATTACCCTCAGTATTTGCGGCGCGTCTCTTTCCGCGATCCGGAAACGGACAAACGCCTCGTGTTTATGACGAACAATTTTGCGCTCCCCGCCGCGACCATTGCAGCGCTTTACAAAAAGCGTTGGCAAGTCGAACTGTTTTTCAAATGGATCAAACAGCACCTGCGCATCAAACATTTCTACGGCACGTCCGAGAACGCCGTGAAAACGCAAATCTGGACGGCGGTGTGCGTTTATGTGCTGGCCGCCATCATCAAAAAGGAGCTGGCGTTGAGCGTCTCGCTCTACACTTTCCTACAGATTCTGTCCGTCCACTCATTCGAAAAAATTCAGTTGTTTCGTGCCTTCCAACATGCCGGCGACGAAAACCCAGATCAGCAATCCGCTAACCAGTTGAATCTATTCAATACTTAGCCGGACAGTAGTGAAGCTGTATGCGAAATGAAGAATGCGCCCATGAAGATACCTGTGAGGGCAATCACAAGCATGACGGGGTCGGAAGGGAGCGCGTCGAACCCATAGCGGGCAGTTAACGTGACAATGGCCCCCAGGGTTAGGCCGCCCGTCGTTTCCGGGTTCTTTGCCAGGGCCGCTAACGCTTCGAGTGTCAATGCCTTTGGCCACCAATCAAACGTCAACTGGGCGCTCCACAAATCGCTTGTAATTGTAACGCTATTGGCTGTTCGAGGGGAATGCGGCGACAGCTTACGTATTACGGTCGGCGCCGGCCGTTCAAAAGCCTTGCTGTTGGAACCCTCACGCCACGCCTTGGCTATTCCATCTTGAATTTCCGACGAGGTCTTGAGATGCGGATGCCTTCGGTGGCGTGAGTTACATATCACAAATCAGTGGGAGGCAGCGGTGAGGAATTGCGCTCGGCGTCGGCTGGCGCCGACATTAGCAGGCGCACGAAGGATGGCACGTTTGACAGGCGCTCCCATTCCTTGAAGCCTAGGATCACGGCTTGCGGCTTTCCATGCCGCGTAATGATTGAAGGCTCACCCTCCACCGCACGATCGACAACGGCCGAGAGGTTCATTTCGGCGTCGCGAAGGTCAATTTCTTTCATCTTCCACCAGGTGCGCGCTTCACTTCGGCTTCACGAAGCGCAGGATCATTCGGTCGCTTTCGCCGATGGCGTCGTAGGGGGTGCTGTCGAATTTTGGGTCGGCGGGTTGACCTTGCGGGGCGCTGCGGCGCGTGGGTGGCAGCGTCCAGACGCCGAAGGGATGGTTGCGGGTGTCTTTCGGGTTGGCGTAAAGGTCCGAGCGCGCGTCCAGTTTGAAGC
>VFKO01000490.1 GCA_009885515.1 Rhodobiaceae bacterium
ACCAGGCCCGGCGCGATGCCGTTGACGCGGATGCCGTCACCCGCCCACGCTTCTGCCAGCGTGCGCGTCAGACCTACGGCGCCGGTCTTGGACGCATTGTAGGCCGGGTTGCCGCGTGTTGAATGATAGGCTGCGGTCGACGACACAGTGATCAACGAACCCTTGCTTGCTGCCAGCATGTCGTGAAACTTTATGGCGCAGGCCATCAGGCTATTCAGATTCAAGTCCATGACTTTCTGGAAGCCATCCATCTGAAACTCGCCGCGACGGTAGATCACCGTGCCCTGGCTGAGGACAAGCACATCCAGGGTTTTGAAGTTGGGCTTCAAGGTTTCAACGGTGACAAAATCGGAAACATCTACTTGCGCATAATGTAGGCCGTTCAGGTCCGACCCTTCATCAACGCTGTAGTCGCTGACTTTGCCGCGCGTGCCCCAGACATGAACGACCGCGCCGTGCTTGCGGAAGCCCTGGGCGATGCCGTTGCCGATGCCGCTGGAGCCGCCAACAACCAGAACCGTTTTACCGCTGAAGTCGAGATCGCTCATGCGTTAGTCTTTCGCGCGCTCGACGTAGGAACCATCTTCGGTGTTGACCACGATGCGTGTGCCCAAATTGATGTGCGGTGGAACCGCCGACTTGACGCCATTCGACAGCCTGGCAGGCTTGAACGACGACGATGCGGTTTGCCCCTTGACGACCGGTTCGGTGTCGACCACCTCAAGCACCACACGCGAGGGGATCTCGATGGCGACTGGCACGCCGTTGTGGAGGCTCAGCGTCACTTCCATGTTCTCCTGGAGATACACGGCCATGTCTCCCAGGATTTCGGCCGGGACGTGCGACTGGTCGAAATGCTCTGGATCCATGAAGACGTAGGCATCACCGTCTTTGTACAGGTAGTTGTTCTTGCGCATGTCCAGGAACGCTTTTTCAAGGCTGTCGGTTGTTTTGTAGCGATCATTTACCTTGACCCCGTCGCTGATCCGACGCATCTCAATTTGCGTCGTTGGCGTGCCCTTGCCGGGGTGATAATTTTCAGCTGTTAGGACCACATAGAGCTTGCCATCTTTGTCGATGACATTCCCTTTGCGCACATTGCTCGCGATGACAGAAACCACTGCATTCTCCTTATTTGCGCTGGGTGATAGCAGCGCGGCGCCACTTCGCCAAGATGCCCGTGCCCTGCTAGGCGCGGCATGGTAGCCGCTTCGCCCTGGTGGTCACCGAACCGGCATGCTGACCGGCGGCCTTTTTTGCTGGCGCGCAATCGGACGAAGGCCGCTATGCGCCGTTATTTCGAAGGCGATGGATTCACCGAAGTGGAATGTGCCGCATTGCAGATATCTCCCGGTAACGAGACCCACCTGCACGCGTTCTCGACCCATGCCGATACCGGCGATCGATACTATCTGCACACGTCGCCTGAGTTCGCCTGCAAGAAGCTGCTGGCCGCGGGCGAAACGCGCATTTTCGATTTCGCACGTGTCTTTCGCGATCGCGAAACCGCACCGGTCAATGTGCCTGAGTTTACAATGCTGGAGTGGTATCGCGCGAATGAAGACTATAGCGCCGTGATCGCCGACTGCGCTCACTTGCTGAACATTGCGATTGAAAATGCCGGCACACCGGCATTTGCTTATCGTGGGCGGAAGCTTGATGCTGCGATCGAACCGCAACGGATCAGCGTTGCCGACGCCTTCACGCGGTACGCGGGCGTTGACCTTCTGGCGTCGCTGGACGACAGGGCGGCGTTGGCCGCACAAGCGGGTTACACGTGTTCGGACGCTGATACGTGGTCTGACATTTTCAGCCGGATACTCGTGGAGCGCGTGGAGCCGCATCTGGGGTTTGAAGCTCCCACGATTCTCGATCAATACCCCCGGGTTGAAGCGGCGCTGGCGCGCACGAGCCTGCACGATCCGCGCGTCGCCGAACGCTTTGAACTCTATGTTCTGGGCGTGGAACTGGCGAACGGTTTTGGTGAGCTCACAGACCCCGCTGAACAACGCAAACGCTTCGAACACGAAATGGATGAGAAGCAGCGCATCTATGGCGAGCGTTACCCGATCGACGAGGACCTGCTCGCGGCGCTTGCCCACATGCCGCAAGCCAGCGGCGTCGCATTGGGCTTCGAGCGGCTGGTCATGCTTGCCACCGGCGCCCCGCATATCGAGGACGTCATGTGGACTCCACCGGCAGGGCGAGCATGAGCGCCCGTACTCTGCGCAGCATCCATGATCTGGCTGCCGGCGCGCTGATCCCGCGTGGTCGGATTGAGGCGCTCACCGGCGTGGCCCTGCGCTATGCTGTGGCCATCACGCCTGCGATGGCGGACCTCATTGACGCCGGCGAACCGCGCGACCCTATTGCCCTTCAGTTCATTCCCGATGAACGTGAACTCGACACACTCCCGAAAGAATCCGGCGACCCCATTGGCGACAATCGCCATTCGCCGGTCGAAGGAATCGTGCATCGCTACCGCAACCGGGTATTGCTCAAAATCGTCCATATCTGTCCGGTCTATTGCCGCTTTTGCTTTCGCCGCGAAATGGTGGGGCCTGATCGCGAACCCAACCTTTCACCTGACGCCATCACAGGTGCCATTGATTACATTGCGGGCCACAATGAAATTGCGGAAGTGATTTTCACCGGCGGTGACCCCTTCATCCTCACCGCCCGCCGGGTGAGCGAGCTGACGCGACGCTGCGCTGCCATTCCACATGTGAAAATTTTGCGCTGGCACACGCGCGTACCGGTCGTTGACCCTGCGCGCGTCACGCCGGAGTTCGTTGCGGCCCTGGAGGCCTCGCCCAAGGCCACCACTGTTGCACTTCACGCCAATCATCCGCGGGAATTCACGGCGGCGGCGCGGCAAGCCATCGCCCGCCTTGTTGATGCAGGCATCCCGATGCTGAGCCAGACTGTGCTGCTCAAAGGGGTCAACGATGACGTTGCAACACTGGCTGAGCTGATGGACTGCTTCGTCGAGAACCGGATCAAACCCTACTATCTGCATCACGCAGACCTGGCGCCGGGCACGTCGCATTTCCGCACCACGATTGCCGATGGCCAGAGATTGATGCGGGAATTGCGTGCTCGCGTTTCGGGCCCTGCCCTGCCCGCCTATGTGCTCGATATTCCCGGCGGTTACGCCAAGGTCAATCTAGAGTCAGACGCCATCGAGCGCTCGTCCGATGGCGCCATCCGCGTGCGCGACGACGAGGGTGTCTGGCACGCTTACGGGCCAGAGTGAGCCTCTATTTCGGCAGCACCCGGATATCCACCCGGCGCTTGTCATCGAGAAACGCGTTGGCAACTTCGATGACATCGCCGGCTGAAATTGAACTGATATCGTCTAACGCCGAACGCACGCGATCCAGGTTGCGCGGGTCGGATTGCGCGTCGCTGAGGGCCTCGAGCCAATAGGCGTTCGTCGATTCCGCCGCATAGTGCTGATAGAGCAGGGGCTTGCGGGCGCGATCCAGGAGATCGGCTGACAATGTTCCATCGCGCAATTCATCGGTGATTTTGCCAAGCGTGGTGAAAAACAAATCGGCTGCATCGGGTTTGGGCTCAACGCCGGCAACGATGTAGCCATAGCCCTTGATCGAGCGCGACGACCAATAGTGCCCGAACGGTGTGTAGGTCCCACCTTGTGCTTCACGCACCTCGTCGATCAGGCGCAGCTGCAGGACTTCGCTCAGAACGCCAATGACGCGTTCACGCTTGGCGTCAGAAAACAGATCAGGACCCGGCCACACGGCCGCCACTGCGGCTTGGTCGGCACGGCCGTTATGGCGGAATTCAAGCGCACGTCCCGTTTGCGGAAAGCGCACCGCCAATGCAGTATAAGACAGTTTGAATTTCGGGTCCCGCGGCGGGAGCGCTCCGAATGTTTTGGCAACGGCCTCAATCGCATCGTCGACTTTGACATGGCCCACAATCGTGACTTCCAATGGCGCCCGCGCCAATGCCGGGCCGATGGCTGCTTTGACGTCATCCATCGTCAAGGCCTTGAGCTCCGCCACCGAGGGTACGGCCCAGCGCGGATCACCATCGTGCAGCACGCCCTGCAGCTCACGCGAAAGCACGCCTGTTGCCTTCGACGTCTGCTCGCGCTGCTGACCGTCGGCCGCCGATTGAATCCGGCGCAGCCCATCGGGCCGGTACGCCGGATCGGTGCAGAACGCGGCCAGCACCTGCAATTGCAACAGCACATCGCGTTCAACCGTATCGCCGGACAGTTGGAACTTGTCTTCGTCAACACCCAGATTGATGCCCGCGAAATGTCCTGGTTCCGTTTGCTCGAGCTCTTGCATTTCAAGCCGGCCGAGACCGCCTTCGACAAATCCGAATGGCAAAGCCCAGCTCAGGCCGCGTTTGTTTTGCGGAAGAGCCAGGTAACCGCCCGGCATCCGCACAACGACGCCGACGCGATCCTTTTCATACGCGGTTGACTTGACGTTCAACATCACGCCATTTGAAAACCGCACCAGCGTTGCACCAATGTCTGATAAATTTTTGCGCTCGGCAACCACACCCTTGGTGCCAAAGTCGCGATAGGTGAACTCTTTGATTTCGTCTTTTCCGGGCGGCGCTACGGCGACCTTGGCGCTGCGGGCGTAGGCATTGCGCACGGCGGGCAAGCCGCCGGCAACCGGATCGGAGGCTGCTATGAAAATGAGCGGCCCTACACCGCTGACCGAGGCTTTCAACGCCTGCGTGACGGACGAGGCTTTAAGCCCTGCAATATTTTGCGTGTACAAATCGAGGTCCGTTTTGGGGTCGGTCGGTACGCGATTGGAATTGATCGATCCCAGGATCAGGTCGGCCACATCCATATTTGTGCGCGTGTTGGCGTTTGCGGCAACGAGCAGATATGGAGATCGCTGTTCCAGCGCCTCGCGCTCAATCTCGCTTTGCTGCAATCCATGCACCAGCGCACGGCGCAGTTCTTGTTCCGCGGCCGCAATCCCCCGCGCCCACTCACCCGACTTTGTGCGCACCGTCAGCGCGGTCACCACACCGCCGCCACCAACAACGTCGCGATCAATCTGTGCGTCGATGAAAGGTGGATCGGCCTGGCGCGACAGCTTGCTCAAGCGGCGATTGACCACCGTATAGGCAACGATGCGGTGATGGGTCTCCTTGCGACGGGCCGTCGTGTCGAGGCGTTGATCCTCAGGCTGCACCCAGCTGACACTCAGAGTTTCCTCAAGGCCAGGCTGGACCACTTGGGCTGCATCAAGGCCGCGTGGTTTGGGGCGGCCAAAATCTTCCGCCGGCGGTTGCGCGCCAGGTTGCGACCAATCTGAAAATACAGCCACAATTTTGGCCTCGATCACAGCCGGATCGAGATCGCCTGCAATCACCAGCAAAGCCCGCTCCGGCCTGTAAAAGCGCTGATAAAAGCTTTTGAGCTGGTCAGTGCTGGCTGAGCGGATAAACGCTGTGTCCCCAATCGGCGATCGCCGCGTATATTTTTGCCCGGCAAAGAGCAGATCAAGCTGCGCCAATGCGGCCCGGATCCCGGGGGTGTCGCGGGCCCGCTCTTCTGAAAGGATCACCCCGCGCTCGCGTTCGATGGCGGCCTGCGACAGCGTCAATCGCCCGACGATTTCACGCAAGACTTTGAAACCGGAATTCAAGATCTCTGTGCGTACGCTGGGCAGCGACAAAGAAAACGTGGTGTTGTCATAGTCGGTGGCAGCGTTTGCCGCCGATCCGATCTGCATGCCCATGCGCTGCAGCACACGGAACATCTCGCCTTCCGGATAGTTCTGCGATCCATTGAAGGCCATGTGTTCCAGGAAATGCGCAACACCGCGTTCATTGTCGCGCTCGTGCAGCGAACCGGCGTCGATGCGCATCCGCATCGACAGCGTGCCTTCAGGATTGCTGTTGCGTTTGATCGCGTAACGCATGCCATTGGGCAATACGCCGAATTTGACGGAGGGGTCTGGCCGAAGGTCGCTGCCTGTTTGCGGCCACGATGGCTTGGCGTGGCTTGCGGGCGCTGCCAGCTGCAGCGCCAAGACTATCCACATGACGCTGACAGAGCGCCAAACCAACTGCGGCCTTTGCATCGAATCCCTCAACTCTTACGAACAGCCAAAGACCAGCGAACACGGCGCCCGGGCAACCAAGGCCCGGTTGATTTGCAGTATGACTATTTCAGTCGTACTGTGCACCACACAATGCCGACATATCGCAAGCTTATCCGCCATTTCAAGGCATAATCCCCTCGATTTTTGCAACCCGCACAAAGGCGCCCGCACTGAAAACCCACATTTGGCACCGACGCCGGCGCTCCCAAAGGTGCCAGCAGCCAGAACTGGGTGAGCGAAAGCTTATCGCGCGCGTTTTGGCAGATGCAGCTCGTGAGGCGCATGCGGCGCTTGATCAGCCGATAGAGGATTGCCTGGTATTGCTGGCTGGGAGTGTGCCGGGGCTCACTGCGGTTGCGGTGCTGGTGAAGCTCGTGACCGCGATGGAACAAGTTAAGCTCGCGTGAACGGAAAAGGGGCAGCATGATACCAATTACCGCCGTATTTTCGGGACCAGGTATCATGTCACTTAGTTTCAGAACATCAATTATAGCCTGGACATGTCGTCGCTTATAAGCTACAAATATGCATGCAGTATGAGATTGAAGAATACGTTGCTGCCAGCGGCAAGTCGCCCTACGCCGATTGGCTAAACACTTTGAGAGACATTACTGCACGCGCCAAACTTGCATCCAGAATAGACCGCGCCGCTCATGGCAATTTCGGCGACTGGAAATCTTTGGCTGGCGCCAATGGGCTATTTGAACTGCGCGTAAACCATGGCCCCGGGTACCGGGTGTACTACAGCATCGTAGCGCGCAAGATTATATTGTTGCTGGCAGGATCAACCAAAAGTGATCAACGCCGGACTATTGCAAGGGCCAAGGCGTATCTGGCTGACTTTGAAGACAGGATCAAAAAATGAAACCAAGCAGATCATATACTGAAACCCGCCGGAAGATGCTCAAGGACCCGAAAGTGGCGGCGATCTATCTGGAAGAATGTCTTCAGGACGGTGACATGGAATTGTTCACGGCCGCACTCCGGCACGTCGCCGATGCCAGGGGTGGCGTGGCTTTGCTTTCGAAAGAGACCCGCCTCAACCGCGAGGCTCTCTATCGTACACTTTCGCAGGGCGGCAACCCAAGGCTCGACACGCTCGCCAAAGTTCTGGCGGCAATGGGCCTGCGCATCGGCGTAGTTCCAGCCTGAGCGTTGACAAAATATGACCTTTTTTGGATTGACTTGTTGGATAAATGTTCTTTATATGTTCCTTTCGGTGCAGGGTCCGCCCTGTTTGCCGCTGCGACTTGAAAGGTGCATGCGTGATCCAAAGCTTCTGGCCGGTGCCGGCGGACGGGAGAGCTGTGGTTTGGTCCACCTGGGGATTGCAGATCTAAGTCAGCTCGCGTGTGCAAGCCCGTGCATGTTGGCTGCACACTAAATGGAAATGGCTAAATCACGCCAAAATTATGGTCAAAAGTCATTTTTGAAATGGCGGAAATGCTTATCGTGTACACATGCACGAGGAATCGAGAGGTATACCCCCTGCCACCTGTTTCAGCCAATATCATGATTAACGCCCGGCGATGAGTTCGATGTCGGCTGTTTTCCACAGGCCCTTGGGGATGCATAATTTCGTTCGTGGCATCTGATTCTCACGCCGGGTTTGGGACGTAACTTGGGCGTGAAACAGGAAGAGTCAGCGCCGCCAAGGTCTTGGCTCTGACTCCGGAACTCGGGACGAGAATGGGCTGTAAAATGCATCCGTCCGCACCGCACTGTGGTGAGCGCGCCACGAGCTGCGTGAGTCTGAATTTCCCACAGTGGTTTCCCGGCGATCTCCACAGATCGAGGCACAAAATATAGTAGTTCCTAACGCCGATTAACACAAAATCTATTGCGGCAATCAAAATGTAGGTACTACATAGGGGTCCCTGCCAGCGCCTGTTTTCGAGGAGGTTTGGGACGCAAAAGCGTGATGGCCGAACCCGTGGTTTGGCTGGCCGCCCGTCCCAAAAAACCAAGAGGTGCCCGCAGGCGATTGTTGGGCACGAAGGGCAATCTAAAAAGGGCTGTTAGGCATGCGTATCGACCGTTGTTTTACCGTTGAAGGCCAATCTGCTTACGAAGGCATTCCGTTTCGCTCGACCGCGAGCGAGATTCGCAATCCCGATGGCTCGGTGGTCTTCCGGCAAGACAGTATAGAGGTACCCGGACGTTGGTCGCAGGTCGCCTCCGACGTCCTCGCCCAGAAATACTTCCGCAAGGCCGGTATCGCTGCACGGCTCAAACCGGTGGCCGAAGCAAATGTGCCTGAGTGGTTGTGGCGCAAGGCGCCCGACGAAGAGGCGCTGGCTACCCTGGAGGGTGATGCCAAAAACATTGGCGAGACCAGCGCGCGGCAAGTCTTTGACCGCCTGGCCGGAACCTGGACCTATTGGGGCTGGAAGGGCGGCTATTTCGACCAGGAAAACGACGCCCGCGCCTTCTTCGACGAAATGCGCTTCATGCTGGCCAACCAGATGGCGGCCCCCAACAGTCCGCAATGGTTCAACACCGGACTGAACTGGGCCTACGGCATAGACGGCCCGGCCCAGGGCCATCACTACGTCGACCATTGGACAGGCGAACTCGTTCAATCGACCAGCGCCTATGAGCATCCGCAGCCACATGCGTGCTTCATCCAAGGCATCAAAGACGACCTGGTGAACGAGGGCGGGATTATGGACCTGTGGGTCCGCGAAGCGCGCTTGTTCAAATACGGCTCGGGTACGGGCTCTAATTTCTCCGCCTTGCGCGGTTCATCCGAAAAGCTGTCGGGCGGCGGCAAGTCTTCGGGCTTGATGAGCTTTTTGAAAATCGGCGACCGCGCGGCTGGCGCTATCAAATCCGGCGGCACAACGCGGCGCGCGGCGAAAATGGTGATCGTCGATGTCGATCATCCGGACATCGAGGCCTTCATCGACTGGAAGGTCACTGAAGAGCAAAAAGTGGCGGCCCTTGTTGCGGGGACACGTTTGCTGAACAAGCATCTGAACGCCATCATCAAGGCTTGCGTCAATTGCAGCGCCGACGGCGACGCCTGTTTCGATCCGCAGGAAAACCCGGCCTTGAAGCGCGAAATCAAAGCCGCGCGCAAAGTCTTTATTCCGGACAACGCCATTCAACGCGCCGTTCAGTTCGCCCGTCAGGGCTACACCTCGATGCTGATCCCGACGCTCGACACCGATTGGGATGGCGAGGCGTACTACACCGTCTCGGGGCAGAACTCGAACAACACCGTTCGCGTCACCGACGACTTCCTGCGCGCTGTCGAAAGCGACGGCGACTGGAAACTTACGCGGCGCACCGACAACAAGCTGCACAAGACGCTCAAGGCGCGCGGGTTGTGGGACAAGATCGCCGAAGCCGCCTGGCAATGCGCCGATCCGGGCTTGCAGTTTCACACGACGATCAACGACTGGCACACCTGCCCCGCCTCGGGCCCGATCCGCGCCTCCAATCCGTGCTCGGAATACATGTTCCTCGACGACACGGCTTGCAATCTTGCTTCGTTGAATTTGCTCGCCTTCCGCAAGGAAATGCCGGACGGGCGCAAAGTGTTTGACGTCGTCGCCTACGAGCACGCGGTGCGCCTGTGGACCATCGTGCTGGAAATTTCGGTGATGATGGCGCAATTCCCGTCCAAGGAAATCGCGCAACTCTCCTACGAGTATCGCACGCTTGGCTTGGGCTACGCCAACATCGGCGGGTTGTTGATGTCATCGGGTATCGCTTATGACAGCAAGCAAGGCCGGGCTGTTGCCGGCGCGCTTGCCGCCTTGATGACCGGCGCCTCATATGCAACGTCGGCAGCGATGGCGCGAGAACTGGGTGCCTTTAAAGGTTATGCGAACAACGCCGATCACATGTTGCGCGTCATTCGCAACCACCGCCGCGCCGCGCATGGCACGGTCGACGGCTACGAAAAGCTTGCAATCAAGCCGGTTCCGCTGAGTGCCATCGATATGCCGGCACTGGGTTACGAAGGCCTGATTGACCGCGCGCGCGGCAGCTGGGACGAAGCTCTGGCACAAGGGACACTTTACGGGTACCGCAACGCCCAGACGACAGTCATCGCGCCGACGGGTA
>VFKO01000280.1 GCA_009885515.1 Rhodobiaceae bacterium
ATCAGCGAAAGCGGACCACCCGTGTAAGGTGCAAAGCCCCAACCCAGAATAGCACCCACATCCGCCTCTCGCGGATCGGTGACGACGTTCTCCTCAAAACAACGAGACGCTTCGATAGCTTGCCTGTAGAGGAACCGTTTCTTGATCTCATCCACGAGTTCGGGCGTTGACGAAGTCACTTTCAATTTCACTATGTCTTTGAGACCGGGCCATAGACGCTTCTTGCCACCAGTATCGGCCGGGTAATCGTAAAAGCCCTTGCCGTTCTTCCGGCCAAACCGTCCGAGTTTCACCACCATCGTTTCAATCAGCGTGTCAGCTGGTCCGGCTTCATATTTGTCACCGAGATCTTGTTTGGTCTGCTGACGTACTTTGTACGCCAGATCAAGCGCCACGTCGTCTGCGAGCTCAAGCGGGCCGCGCGGCATGCCTGCCATGCGTCCAACATTGTCGATCAGCGCCGGAGCAATGCCCTCACCCAGCATTTCCTGACCTTCACCGACATACGTTCCAAAACAGCGCGACGTGTAGAAGCCGCGGCTGTCGTTGACAACAATCGGGGTCTTCTTGATTTGTTTCACATAGTCCACCGCCACCGCCAACGCATAGGCACTGGTTCTCTTGGCCGTAATGATCTCCACCAACTGCATCTTGTCGACCGGTGAAAAGAAGTGGATGCCGATAAAATTCTCGGCCCGCACACTCGCTTCAGCAAGTCCCGTAATTGGCAGCGTCGATGTATTTGAAGCAAACACCGACGTCGCGCCGAGCTGTGCTTCAGCCTTCTTCGTGACATCGGCCTTGATTTCACGGTTTTCAAACACCGCTTCGATCACAAGATCACAGCCCTTCAAGTCTTCGTAACTCGTGGTCGGCTTTATACGGCCAAGCAGCTCAACTTTCTTGGCTTCCGTGGAGCGGCCTTTGGAAATTTGCCCGTCGAGCAGTTTGATAGAATAAGCCTTTCCCTTGTCGGCAGCGTCTTGCGTCGTGTCAAGCAGCACAACCTCCATTCCTGCCTGTGCCGATACATAGGCAATGCCGGCACCCATCATGCCTGCGCCGAGCACGCCAAGTTTCTTGACCTTCGTCACTGGAACATTTTCAGGCCTGCGGGCTCCCTTGCCCAAATCTTGCATGGAAAGGAAGAGGGACCTGATCATATTTCGCGAAGCGGGGTCCATCAAAAGTTTTGTGAAATAACGGGCCTCAATGCGCAGTCCTGCATCGATGGGAACGGCGATACCTTCATACACACAAGACAGGATATAGCGCTGCGCCGGATAATTATTGAACGACGTCTTCCGGTACAGCGCGTTGCCCATCGTGAACACAGTCGACGAACCTTTTTCATTTGGCAGTCCGCCTGGAACCTCAAATCCCTTCTTGTCCCACGGCTGAACCGGATCGGGTGTTTCCTTGATCCAGCGCTTTGCTTCAGCAATCAGCTGATCTGCCGGAACCACCTTGTGAACGATTTTTTGCGCAGCTGCGGCCTTCGGATCAACTGAGTTACCTTGCATGATCAGACTGAGCGCGGCCTGCGCTCCCATCAGACGAGGCAGACGCTGCGTTCCGCCGCCGCCAGGCAAAAGGCCCACTTTGGACTCAGGCAATCCCAATTGAATACGCGGATTGTCGGCAACCACCCGATAGTGACAGGCCAACGCCACCTCAAGCCCACCACCCAAAGCAAGCCCATTGAGTGCCGCCACAACCGGCTTCCCGCAAGTCTCTAGCTTGCGCAGCAACTGATTGAACTGCACGACGCCGTTGTAGCGTTCACGCACGCGGTCTTCATCAGATTTCGGCGCGCCTGTACCGCTGGCAGCACCTTCCATCTCATCAAGTGCAGCCCCGGCGCAAAAACCATTATCCTTGCCGGATGTGATGATAATGCCTTTCACGCCAGCATCGGCTGCCACTTTTTGAATGACTGAGCCAATGTCTTTCAGTGCCGAGTTGGATAGCACGTTCATCGTGCGATCCGGATCGTCCCACGTCAGCGTGACGATTCCATCCGCATCCTGATTCCATTTGAATGTCTTGAGTTCCATGATCATTTTCCTTTGAAGGCGGATGTGCTTAAATGCGCTCGATAATTGTTGCGGTTCCCATGCCGGCACCAACGCACAAGGTCACCAGCGCCATGCTCAAATTCCGCCGCTCCAGTTCATCGAGAACCGTTCCCAAAATCATGGCACCCGTGGCACCCAGCGGATGCCCCATCGCAATAGCGCCGCCATTGACGTTGATCTTCTCGTGCGGAACGTCGATAATTTTCATAAAGCGCATGACTACAGAAGCAAACGCTTCGTTCAACTCGAACAGGTCAATGTCTTTGGCCGTCATGCCGGCGCGCTTCAGCACTTTCTGAGTGACCAACGCCGGTCCGGTCAGCATGATGCAAGGCTCCGATCCAATTGACGCAAAGGCCCGGATGCGCGCGCGGGGCTTCAAGCCAGCCGAACGCCCCGCTTCTTTCGTACCCATCAAGACCGCCGAGGCGCCATCAACGATGCCCGACGAATTGCCGGCATGGTGCACGTGATTGATCTGCTCCACTTCCGGATAGCGCTGCAGCGCCACCGCGTCGAAGGCAAATTCACCCGGCATCGCGAACGCCGGCCCAAGCGATGCAAGCGACTGCATCGTCGTCTCCGCCCGCATGTGCTCGTCCTTGTCCAAAATCGTCAGCCCGTTGATATCCTTGACCGGCGTCACCGACTTCTTGAAGTAACCGTTCTTCCACGCATTCGCCGCCCGCTTCTGGCTCTCGACCGCGTAAGCGTCGACGTCGTCACGCGAAAAGCCATCCAGTGTCGCAATCAAATCGGCACCGATTCCCTGCGGCGTGAAATAGCTCTTGATCGCAATAGAAGGGTCCGTCGCCCAAGCACCACCCGAAGCGCCCATGCCGACGCGGCTCATCGACTCGACGCCGCCGCCGATCGTCATGTCGGATTGGCCCGACATCACTTGCGCCGCCGCCATGTTGCAGGCCTCAAGTCCGGAAGCGCAAAACCGGTTGATCTGCACCCCCGCAACGCTTTCCGCATAGTCGGCGTTCAGCACTGCAATGCGAGCAATGTTCGAGCCCTGCTCTCCAACCGGATCGACACAGCCAAAGATGACATCGTCAACGATCGACGTATCAAGCTTGTTGCGATCACGAATGTTGCGAAGCACTTGGCTGCCCAGTTCCAGCGCCGTTACTTCGTGCAGCGCCCCGTCTTTGCGCCCTTTGCCACGCGGCGTGCGTACGGTGTCGTAAACAAAACATTCAGTCATAGCGTTCTCCATTTTCCAAATATGATTTGAACTCAACCTTTTTCCAACTCTGTCTGCATCAGCGCCACCAGCCTGGTTTCACCGGCAGCCTTCAATCCCTCGATCACCCGCTCGCGCTCGCCGCGCGGCTTGTTCTGCGACAGCTTCGCTTTGCCTTCGATCCGCGCGATCTCCATGCGAAACGTAACGATGCCACGTGGCAGGCTCTCGCGCATCTCAGCCTTGAGTTCATCGATGCTCCAGCCATTCGGCCTCGCGCCTTCATAACGCGCAACCATCAACCGCAAATGCTCGATCTGATCGCCACTCGATAATTGCGGCACGCCAGCGCAATGCACGGCGGCGTAATTCCAAGTCGGAACATTCGTCGCCCGGTCGGAGTACCAGGTCGGCGAGACATAAGCGTGCGGCCCCGAAAACACAGCCAGTGCTTCACGCCCGAACAAACCAGCATGCGGATTGACCCGCGCTACATGGCCGTAGAGCGTGCCGTACTTTCCTTCGTCGCGAGCCAGCATCATCGGAACATGCGTCGCGAAAAACCCATCAGGACCGGCGCTCACGAGGACACCAAAATCACATGCATCAATCAACGCATGCTGATCGGCTATTTCATCCATAGCGAAGTGGCGCGGCGCGTACATGCGCTAGAGGCTCCTTGCGATCAGCACTTTCATAATCTCATTCGTGCCGCCATAGATTTTCTGCACGCGCGCGTCTGCATACATCCGCGCGATCGGGTACTCGTTCATGTACCCGTACCCGCCGTGCAGTTGCAGGCATTCGTCAACTACGCGGCATTGCACTTCCGTCAGCCAAAGCTTCGCCATCGATGCCATGAACGGATCGAGCTTGCCCTCCAGAACCAGTCCGGTCGTGTGATTGCAGAACACCTTCGCTACCGTCGCCTCAGTCTTGCATTCAGCGAGCTTGAATTGCGTGTTTTGAAACTCGATGATCTGCTTGCCGAAGGCCTTGCGCTCTTTGACGTACGCGATCGTGTGCTCGAGCGCCCGCTCGATCACCGCCATCGCCTGCAGCGCGATGATCAACCGCTCCTGCGGCAATTGCTGCATCAGGTGAATGAAGCCGCGCCCCTCGTCCATGCCGATCAAATTCGACGCCGGTACGCGCACATCGTC
>VFKO01000032.1 GCA_009885515.1 Rhodobiaceae bacterium
GGGCGCAAATTTCTTGTCGTTGTCGACAATTCGCCCGAGCACAAAAAGGCTTTGCGCTATGCCGCGCGCAGAGCTCAGCATACGGGCGGGCATACGTCCTTGCTGATCGTGGTGTCGCCTGCGGACTTTCAGCATTGGCGTTCGGTCGAAGATGCGATGCGTGAGGAAGCCATGAGTGAGGCCGAGCGCTTGCTCTATGAGGCCGCCAGCCATGTGCACGAACTCTCCGGGCTTTATTCCGAAGTGCTTGTGCGCGAAGGCAAGACGCGCGACGTATTGCTGGCATTGTTGAAGGAAGACCCTGACATCATGGTTTTGGTGCTGGCTGCGGGAACAGGACGCGAAGGTCCGGGTCCGCTTGTTTCGTATGCCGCCCAGCAGGCGCATCTGGCCTATCCGATTCCAGTCACAATTGTGCCTGGAGGGCTAAGCGATGAGATGATCGATGTGTT
This sequence comes from Rhodobiaceae bacterium, assembly GCA_009885515.1. Lineage (GTDB taxonomy): Bacteria > Pseudomonadota > Alphaproteobacteria > Micropepsales > Micropepsaceae > SZUA-430. The sequence goes on from VFKO01000032.1 coordinate 453, forward strand.
GGCTTAACCGCTTTTAGTGGCTCGATTGCCGCAGATCCTGCTTCGCCTTCAACTTATTAAGGCGCATTTGGGACTGAAGAGGTTGTTTCAAGATGAATGGGGGCCTATTTGAAGGCTTGCTGGAACCGCTCGAAGAGACTGCGATGTTTATCCAAACTGAATCAACGCCTAATCCCGCTACCTTGAAGTTTTTGCCCGGCAGATCTGTGCTTGGGCAAGGGGCTGCAGATTTTCCGTCATGCGAATCGGCTCAGAAATCGCCGCTGGCACGAAGCTTGTTCGAGGTTGAAGGTGTTTCGGGTGTTATGCTTGGTCCCGATTTCATTACAGTCACCAAATCGGGCAACGACTGGCCGCACCTCAAGCCCATGATTTTGGGCGTTATAATGGAACATTTCACCAAGGGGTTACCTGTTATTGAGGGTGAGGTTCAGTCGGCCTTTGCTGCGGAAGACTACGACCCGCAAGACGAAGCGATTGTGGTGCAGATCAAGGAATTGCTGGAGACCCGCGTGCGGCCCGCCGTTGCGCAAGATGGCGGCGATATCGTGTTTCGTGGATTTGAGAGCAAGTCAGGAACGGTGTTTCTGAATTTGCGTGGTTCGTGTGCAGGATGTCCGTCGTCGACGGCAACGCTGAAAAACGGCATTGAAAACATGCTGCGCCACTACATTCCAGAAGTGAATGCAGTGGAAGCCGTCGCGGTCTAGGCACATCAGTTTCAGGTCTCCAAACATGTGAGGGCTAAGTTGCACCACGCCATTTCAGACGACGCGCTTGATCAATTGTTTCGTGCCGCACGTACCCAGAACGCGTGGCAGAACAAGCCGGTTTCACAGACGCTTTTGCATGCTCTCTACGATCTCATGCGAATGGGGCCAACGAGCGCCAACTGCTCCCCAGCGCGGCTTGTGTTCATTACAACAGTGGAAGGCCGAGAACGTATCAAACCGTTTTTGGCACCGAACAATGTCGCAAAAGTGATGCAAGCACCGGTGACAGTGATTATCGGGCATGATTTGGAATTTTATGAAAAGCTGCCGCAACTGTTTCCCCATTCGGACGCGCGCAGTTGGTTTTTGGGCAACGAGAAATTGATTCAATCGACGGCTTTTCGAAATGGCACTTTGCAGGGAGCCTATCTCATTATGGCGGCCCGCGCTGTGGGTCTGGATTGCGGGCCGATGTCTGGTTTTGACAATGATGGCGTCGACAAGGCGTTTTTCTCCGGTAGCGCCGTCAAATCCAATTTCATTTGTGCCCTTGGGTACGGTGATCCAATCGCTGTTTTTCCCCGATCGCCGCGTCTGACTTTTGATGAGGCCTGCCAGATCATATGACTGATCGGCTGGTTTTGGCCTTCGACACTTCTTTTGGCCCTGTGAGTGCGGCTCTGGCGACATTGGATGGTAAAGTTGTCGCCAGCGCGGCAGCGGATAACCCGGCAGGGACGCAGGCTGAAACCTTGCCGCCACTCGTGGCGCAATTGTTCAAAGATATTGGAGCGTCTTTTAAACAGTTGAAGCGCGTTGCGGTCACTGTGGGACCAGGCGCCTTTACGGGCGTACGCGTTGGACTTGCATTTGCAAAAGGGCTGCACCTGGCGACAGGCGCCGAATTATTGGGACTGTCAACGCTCGACTGTCTTGCGGCGCAGGTGGCAAATAGTTATCCAAAATGCAGTGTGGGCGTGGTGATCGATGCCAAACGCGGAGAAGTCTACACTATGGCAACCGATCCTGGTGGCCGTGTGATGTTGCCCGCAGCGTTGATGGCCGTCGATGACGCCAAACAGGCCCTGGAACGGGTGTTGCTGGAGCCTTGCATCTTGACCGGTTCTGGTGCGGTTTTGTTGCATGGCTTGACCTGTGCCGAGACAGTGGTTGA
>VFKO01000608.1 GCA_009885515.1 Rhodobiaceae bacterium
ATGGCGATGCGCCGGCAGATTTCGTTCTACGACGAACCGGTGAACCTTGCGATTTATCGTCCGGGCAAGTTGCCGCAACGGACGATCCTGTTCAGCCGCGATGTTGGCGGTGACGAGTTGTTCCAGCTCTATTTGCTCGATGAGCGCAACGGTTCGGCCGTGCGGCTGTCGGATGGCAAGACGCGCAATACCGATCCAGTGTTTTCGCGCGACGGCAAGTGGGTGGCTTGGGCGAGTGTGCCGGCAGACTCGGGGCGCTATCGCGTCATGGTGGCGGACCCCAGCAATCCCAAGTCGGCACGCATGGTTCTGGACGAAGACGGCAGCTGGGCGCCGGGTGATTTCTCACCGGATAATCTGACGCTGGCGGTGACGCGCGACATTTCAGTGAGCGAGCAGGAGGTCTGGCTTGTCGATCTGGTGAACGGGCGCAAGAGCCAGGTCAGGCCCTCGCCGGTTAAAGTGTTTCGCGGTTCGCCCAAGTTTGCCATTGATGGGAAGTCGCTGTTCTATATTTCTGACGAGGATGCCGAGTTCAGGCAGATCGTTCGCTATGATTTGCGCACCGACGACGAAGATATCCTGACGCCCGGCTTGAACTGGGATGTCGAGGCCATGCAGATGGCACCGAATGGGCGGGCGCTTGCGTTTTCGGTGAATGAAGGCGGGTACTCGCGGCTCTATCTGATGGACACAAAGCGGGGGCGTAAATCGCCGGGACCGCGTCTGGCGCCGGGCGAGCTCGACAATTTCAGATTCAGCGCTGATAGCAGGCGCCTCGGTTTTACGCTGAACGGTACGGCCGGGCGCGATGCGTTTGTCTGGGATATGGGCCGGCGGCCGCCGGTGCAATGGACCGACAGCGAGGTTGGCGGTCTGGACAAGAGCTCGTTCGTGGTGCCGGAGCTGGTGAGCTATGACAGTTTCGATCAAGTGGATGGCAAGGCACGGCAAATCTCGTCGTTTGTGTACCGGCCTGCGGGGGCGGTGAAGGCACCGGTGCTGGTCTATATTCACGGTGGCCCTGAATCCCAGTATCGCCCAAATTTCAACGCCTTCATCCAGTATCTGGTGCAGGAGTTGAAGATTGCGGTGGTGGCGCCAAATGTTCGAGGCTCGACGGGCTACGGCAAGTATTTTGTCGAGCTGGATAATGGCGCCAAGCGCATGGACTCGGTGAAAGACATTGGGGCAACGCTCGACTGGATCGCGCGGCAGCCCAATCTTGAGCCGCGCCGGGTTGCGGTTTACGGCGGGTCGTATGGCGGGTTCATGTCCTATGCGTCGATGATCGAGTACAATCAGCGGCTGGTGGCTGGGATCAGTGTCGTCGGCATCTCGAATTTCGTGACGTTTTTGAACAATACCAGCGGCTACCGGCGGGAACTGCGGCGGGTTGAGTATGGCGATGATCGCGACACGCGGATGCGTGAGGTGTTGCAGCGGATTTCGCCGCTGACCAATGTGGCGAAGATCAAGCGGCCGATGCTGATTGTGCAAGGCGCCAATGATCCACGCGTGCCGGTGACGGAGGCAACGCAGATGCTTGCTGCCATTCGCGCCAACGGGGCTGAGGCCTGGTACGTGCTGGCCAAAGACGAGGGTCATGGGTTTCAGAAAAAGTCCAATCGCGATGCGCAAAATGCGGCGATCGCGGCGTTCTTGAAGCTGAAGTTGCTGGGTCAGCGGCTGGAGTAGGTATTAGTCGTCGGATCTACGGGGCGAGAGCAGGCTGGTGATGAGGAAGAGTGCCACAATGGCGCCGGTGAATCCGGCGATGGCCACCCAACCGCCAAGAATTACGTTCGACACTTTGTCGTCGACTGAGTTTAGAAACCAGGACAGATAGTCGAACGCCGTCGACAGGTATTTTGAAAAATCCATCAGCTTGCCCTTACATCAATCAGCCCGTAACGCTTTTCTCCCAACATCTTGACTTAATTTAGACAGACAGGCAGCCGCCTCCTCATGGACGGATCAATAAAAGAAGTATTGGAATTGCTCGACCTAGAGCAGGTCGAAGTCAACATTTTTCGAGGCAATAGCCCGAAAAATCGCTGGCAGCGGGTGTTTGGCGGCCAAGTTCTGGGGCAGGCGCTGGTGGCGGCCTCACGAACTGTTGAAGGGCGGGTTTGTCATTCGCTGCATGCCTATTTCATCCGGCCGGGCGATCCGAAGATTCCCATTCTGTATGAGGTTGACCGCTCGCGCGACGGCCGGAGTTTTGCGACACGGCGGGTGGTTGCCATCCAGCACGGGCAGCAGATCTTCAATATGGCGGCATCCTTTCAGGTGCCGGAGGCGGGGCTTGAGCACCAGTTTGAGATGCCCAAAGTCGTGGGCCCTGAAGGGCTTGAGCCCGAAGATGTGCGGCGGGCGCGGTTGGCACATCAACTGCCGGAGGCTGTGCGCGAGCATTTTTCCCGTCCTGGGCCGATCGACGTGCGGCCGATCGACGAAGACGACGATCTGTTGAACCCGAAAAAGGCGCCGCCCTATCACGATGTCTGGCTGAAGGCGAAAGGCGAGATGCCTGACGATCTGGCCTTGCATCAATGCGTTCTGGCTTATGCGTCGGATATGACTTTGCTCGACACGTGTCTTATTCCGCATGGAATAAGCTGGTTTTCCGGGCGCCTGCAATCGGCGAGCATCGATCACGCGATGTGGTTTCATCATCCGTTCAGGGTCGATGACTGGCTGCTCTATTGTCACGACAGTCCGAGTGCGGCTGGCGCGCGCGGGTTCAATCGCGGGATGATGTATACGCGCCAAGGCTTGCTGGTGGCGTCGGTTGCCCAGGAGGGTTTGATCCGGGTTCGCGGTTGAGCCGTTGAGGCGCTGCCACCGTTAGTATTTTGTTAAGAATTGGCCCCTATTCTTTGCGGATTAGTGAACCGGCTTCCCCAGAGCCGGTCCGAGTCCCCCGCCGGCCGAGTCGTCCCATTCAACCGGCTCTCCGGCAAACAGGCGGCCAGAAGGCAACCCCCATTGCCGATGGGTCACGGGCGTGGATGTACCCAGCATCCACGCCCCCGCCAGTTTCTTTCTCAAA
>VFKO01000200.1 GCA_009885515.1 Rhodobiaceae bacterium
CCCTTCACGCGCGCAAGTTGCGCTTCTCTGATCGTTATATATGCAGCGGCGGAGAAAATGATCATGCCGCCAACCAGCGTCATTATCTCGGGCTGCTCGGAAAAAAAGATCCAGCCATAGCTCACCGACCAGATCAACTTCGTCGATTCCAGCGGCAGGATTGCCGACATTTCTGCCCGGCGGAATGCTTCGCCGTAGAGCCATGTTCCCGCCGTGGCGACGATTGCAACGACAAGCATGCCCGCCAGCGACTTCAGGTCAGGCCAAACCCAGACCGGCAACGACGCCAGCAGTGTCAGCGGGGTAAAGACCGCCGCCATGTAAACGCCCTGCACAAACGAACTCTCTGTTTTGGCAAGTTCGCGGATCATCAATTGGCACGCTGCCCACAGTGCTACTGAAACCAGGATAAGCAGTTGTCCGGTAGAAATGGATTCAAATCCAGGCCGCACCACGATCAACACGCCGCACACGCCGGCGCCCAGTGCGAACAGCCGGCGGGCGTGCACGGCTTCGCCCAGAAACAGTATGGCTATTACTGTCGACAGGATCGGTGCGGCAAATTCAAGCGAGGTTGCCTCGGCCATCGGCACCATCGTCAGCCCGATAAAAAAGAGCACCATCGATATGGCGTGCACTGTGCCGCGCACCACATGGAGCCTGACGCGCGACGTTCTGACAGCCGCAAAGCCGAACCAGAAAATCAGCGGCGCCTGCAGCGCCAGTCCGAATACGGAGCGGAAGAAGGCAACCTCGACCACGGGCACGTCCAGCGCGAGAGTGCGGATCAACACCTGCATCGTGGAAAAACAGGCCGTAGCGGCCAGGATCAGCACCATTCCGGCTAGCGGACTGCGCGCTAACCATCGCGACTCTTCCCTTGGCGTAACGGCTGCCGTAGTTTCCTCAAGATGATCCATGCCCTGCCCACATCCATTGACCAAACCGCGCAACTGCTGGATGACGGCGGCTACATCGCCGGCCGTGATTTGGCGACCGTCTTATATCTGGCGCTCAAGCTTGAGCGTCCTCTGTTCGTCGAGGGCGAGCCTGGCACAGGCAAGACTGAAATCGCCAAAGTATTGAGCGCGACATTAGGACGCCGCCTCATTCGCCTGCAGTGTTACGAAGGCCTTGATGTTTCGTCTGCGGTCTATGAATGGAACTATGCGGCGCAGATGACCGCGATCAAACTCGCCGAAGTCCAGGGCCAACATGACCGGCATCTGATCGAGGGTGAAATTTTCTCCAACCGATTTCTGATCAAGCGCCCGCTGTTGCAAGCGCTGGAACCGGACGTATCGGGTCCTCCGGTTTTGTTGATCGACGAACTGGATCGCGCGGACGAACCCTTTGAAGCCTATCTGCTGGAAGTCCTTTCTGATTTCCAGGTCTCAATACCCGAACTGGGCATCGTCAAGGCCGAGCGCCCACCCATTGTCGTGATCACTTCAAACCGCACGCGCGAAATCCACGACGCGGTGAAGCGCCGATGCCTGTATCACTGGGTGGACTTTCCCAGCGCCCAGCGAGAGCTTGAGATCCTGAACCGGAAAGTGCCGGGTGTGCCGGAGCGTCTGTCGCGTGAAGTTGTTGCGTTCGTACAGACACTGCGGAAAGCAGATCCGTTCAAGCTGCCTGGCATCGCCGAAACGATCGACTGGGCCAATGCCTTGATGGCGTTGGATGTGATCGCTCTGACACCAGAGGTCGTGCAGTCAACGCTGGGAGTTTTGCTGAAGTATCAGGATGATCTTGCAAAATTCCGGGACACGGAACTCGAACGCCTGCTCAACCGGGCACGGGACGCGGCTGAGTAAGCGATGGGCTCGATCGCAGACAACATCGTCCATTTTGCGCGCACACTTCGCCGCGCCGGCTTTCCCTTGGGCAGCGGACAGATTGTCGAGGCTCTGCGCGCCGTTGAAACGACAGGTCTGACCCGGCGCGACGATGTCCGCTCAGCGCTTTTTGCAACCCTCGTCACGCAGCCAGGACAGCGGCCATTGTTCGACCAGGCCTTCGAAGCCTTTTGGCGTGACCCCGAATTATTCAACAAAGCGTTGGCATCACTCCTGCCACAGGTCCCCATGCCAGCGCGCGAGCGTGCATCAACTCCCGGCGCCCGTCGCGTTGACGAAGCC
>VFKO01000460.1 GCA_009885515.1 Rhodobiaceae bacterium
GTGTCGAAGCCCGAGAGTTTCAGACCCGGCAGATAGGGGCGGCCGGTCTCCAGGCTGGTGAAATCGTGCTGGATATAGAGGGTGTGGGCGCCGGGCTCATGGGCGCGGGCGGCGAGGCCAAAGGCAAAGCCCGCGGCTGAGCCCAGGTCCTGGACCGATTTGGGCAGCAGCTCGTGGATGGTGCCGCGGGTAAGGCCGCCGCCCAAGGCCGCATCGATTTCCGCCACACCAGTTTCGACGTGAACCCGGGCGCTTTTGGTCTTACCGCGCAGGCAAACCGCCTCGATTGCTTCGATGGTCTGCTTCAGGGATGCGGTCTGCCGGAGGGAAGCAACTCCCTCCGCCGCCAAAGGGTATGGCACGGGTCAGCCTCGTTGGTTTTGCGCTGTTTTTGAGTATTAGGTTCGTGTTTTGTTCTTTATCTCACAGGCCGGAGCGGGAGTCAACGGGTGTGTGAAAAATATCGAAGGTTAGACCGCGCCCTACTGAAGCCCGCTCTTAAACACCTGACCGCCTCGCATCACAAAGGCAACGGATTTGAGTTTGGTGACGTCGCTGAGCGGGTCGCCGTCGACAGCGATGATATCGGCGCGTTTGCCGGGCTCCAGGGAGCCGAGTTCGGCACTCAGGCTCAGAAGATCGGCGGCGTTCACGGTTGCTGCGGCGATGGCCTCGCCCGGCGTCATGTCGTACTTGACCATGAGTTCAAATTCATCGGCGTTGCGGCCGTGCAGAGAGACACCGGCGTCGGTGCCGAAGGCAATCTTGACGCCGCGCTCATGCGCCAGGCGCAGGGATTTGCCGGTGACAGCGATGCGCCACTCGATCTTGGCCTTAATTTCGGGTGGATAGGCGTTGGGATCGTGGGCGAGGCGTTCGATATAGCCGTTGATCGTCGATAGTGTAGGGACATAATAAGCGCCGGAGCGAAGGAACAGGTCTACCTCGTCATCGCCGAGGAGCGTGCCGTGCTCGATTGAATCGGCGCCTGCCTTCAAGGCTATCGCGATGCCGTCGGCGCCATGGGCGTGGACCGCAACTTTGCGGCCATACATATGCGCGGTTTCGACGAGGGCGCGAACCTCATCGTCAAACATCTGGCGGCCAAGACCGGCAGAGATGCGGCTGTTGACGCCGCCGGTGGTCGCGATCTTGATCACATCGACGCCGCGGCGGATTTGCACACGCACCGCGCGGCGGCAGGATTCGACGCCATCGCAAAGGTTGTCGTGAACATCGAGGGCTTCGGCGAGTTCTTCGCGAAAGCCAAGCGTTGGATCCATGTGACCGCTGGTGGTGGAGATTGCAGAGCCAGCGTCGATGATGCGTGGACCTGCTATTTTTCCGGCGGCGATTGCGTCGCGCAATGCCAGGGTGACGCCGAAGCTGTCACCCAGGTTGCGCACGGTCGTGAACCCCGCTTCGAGCGTTTTTCGCGCGTTGACGGCAGCTTCATAGGCTCGCGCCGCCGTCGATGCGGTGACAGAGATCAGCTGCCTTTCGGTGCCGGCCTTGTCGGACGTCAGATGGACATGCGCGTCGATCAGACCGGGCAGCACGAAATGACCGCGCAGATCGATGATCGTCGCGCCGTCCGGGCCGGCGGCGATCCCATCGGCGACGCTCTCAATCTTTCCGTCGCGAATAACGATTGTCGAGGGCCCGCGCGCAGCTTGACCTGGCCTGTCGAGCAGATGGCCGGCGTGAATGACGACAGGTTCAGCGGCGGCAGTGATACTGACCAAGCACGTGAGGGCGAGGCCGATCGCTGATCGAAACATGAGTTCCCCCAAGATGCCTTTTTTGACTTTAGGACACACCGAACAATAACAGAATCGCGCTGGGTGTACGTGCGTCCGTATGACTCAGCCCTGGGGGATTCCGGATTTCGGCGAACAGAAGTATTTCGGTCACATGATCGACGAGCGTGCCGTTCGGCAGCGGTGGGACCTGGTGGGCTCGAAGCTCGACGAGCGGGGCCGGCGATTGTTTGCGGCAGTTGAGGTGCGGACCGCCGGGTGGGGCGGTCTGGCGATCGTCTCGAGACTCACCGGGCTCGCCCGCTCGACGATCAATCGTGGCGAGGACGATCTCGACGCGGAGCCGCTGGCGCAGGGGCAGGTTCGCCGCGCCGGCGGTGGACGGCGGGCGGTTGCACAGGTTGATCCAGGGCTTGTCCCCGCACTCGAACGCCTGGTCGAGCCCGTGACGCTCGGCGATCCCATGCGGCCCCTGATCTGGGTATCCAAGAGCATGGACAAGCTCGCGACAGCGCTGACGGCAATGGGCCATCCGATCAGCGCCGATACCGTGCACAAAGAGCTGGTGAAGCTCGGTTTCTCGCGCCAGTTCAATCGCAAGGCGGATGAAGGCTCGAAACATCCCGATCGCAACGCACAGTTCGAATACATTAACGCGAAGGTCGTTGCGGCGCAGGCACGAACGCAACCCGTCATCTCCGTCGATACGAAAAAGAAAGAGCTGGTCGGCAACTACAAGAACGGCGGTACGGACTATTGCCCCAAGGGGGAACCGCGCCGCGTCAAGGTGCACGATTTCGTGGACAAGGAGCTGGGCAAGGTAGCGCCATATGGCGTTTACGACGTGACGGCCAACACCGGCTTCGTCAGCGTCGGGATCACCAGCGACACGGCCGAGTTCGCCGTCGCCTCGATCCGTCGCTGGCTCGATCGCATGGGACGCCAGCGCTATCCCAAGGCGCGCGAGCTGACGATCACGGCGGACTGCGGCGGCTCCAATGGCGCTCGCGTGCGACTCTGGAAGGTCGAGCTGCAGAAGTTCTCCGACGCGACCGGGCTCGTGCTCCATGTCCACCACTATCCACCCGGCACGTCCAAGTGGAACAAGATCGAGCACCGCCTTTTCTGCCACATCACGCAGAACTGGCGCGGCAGGCCGCTCACGGATCGTATTGCCATCGTCGAGCTCATCGGCGCGACGACGACGAAAACCGGACTGAAGGTCGAATGCGCGCTCGACACACGGACCTACGAGAAGGGCATCAAGGTGAGCAACGCCGAGATGGCGGCGCTGAACATCGCAGGCGATGACTTCCATCCCGAATGGAACTACACCGTCAGGCCACGGCAGACAGGGAATTCGTAGCGCTTATTGTTCGGAGAGTCCTTAGCGACTGCGATTATAGCCTTCAAGCACGTGGGCAGTCACTTACAATTGTTGTAGGGTCGTTGCTCCAACCGACATGAGGCCCCCCATGAAAGCCGCCGTCTATTACGAGAATGGTCCGCCGTCCGTGTTCAAGTACGAAGACGTCGAGGATCCGCATTGTTATGCGGCGGGGGTGGTCATCAAGGTTGAGGCTGTCAGCATTGAGGGCGGTGATACGCTGAACCGTGGCGGCGGGGCGCTGATCACGGTGCCGCACATTGTCGGCTATCAGGCGGCGGGAACGATCGTGCAGGTTGGCAAGGAGGTAACCCATCTGAAGGTTGGGCAGCGCGTGGTGACCGTGAATGCGTTCGGGTCGCACGCTGAGTTGCGCTCGGTGCCGGCGCGCAATGCCTGGCCGGTACCCGACGGGTTCGACATCAAGCAGGCGTCCGCCATTCCGGTGCCGTTCGGGACGGCGGACGATTGTCTGTTTGAGTTCGGGCGGTTGAAGGCGGGCGAGACCGTGCTGGTTCAAGCGGGTGCGGGTGCGGTCGGCATCGCTGCGATCCAGCTTGCCAAGCGGGCGGGGGCGCGGGTGTTTGCGACCGCCTCGAGCGATGACAGGCTGGAGCGGTTAAAGCCGCTGGGTATGGATCACGGCATCAACTACGCGACGCATGACCTGGTCGGGGAGGTGATGAAGCTGACCGGCAACAAGGGCGTCGATCTGATCGTCGATCCGGTCGGCGGCTCGACGTTGCAAAAAAGTCTGCTGGCGCTCGGGCATCGCGGGCGGGTGTCGATGGTGGGGAATGCGGGCCGTGAGAAGATGAGCATCGATGTGTCGAGCCTGATGGGTGGCAATCGCTCGCTGACGGGCGTGTTTCTGGGCGCGGAGATCATGACCGATCGGGCGCATGACATGATCCAGCGCCATATCGACGATGCGGGCCAAGGCAAGCTCAAGGTCGTGATCGACAAGACATTTGCGCTGAAGGACGCGGCGGCCGCGCATGCTTACATCGAGAGCCGCAAGGCGGTGGGGCGGGTGGTGTTGGTGCCTTAAAACTTCCCACCTGTCCTGAACCCGCCGCCTTTGAAGCCGCCGCCGGTTTTGAAGCCTCCGCCGCCGAAGCCGCCGCCCATTTTTGGGAAGGAGGATGAGGGGAAGCGGAAACGTGGGGCGGAGCGGTTTTTGCTCCAGGGGCCACGTTCGCCGCCGTCATCGTCGTCGTCATCTTTGTCATCGTCGTCGTCCCAGTCGCGGCGTTTGCGGTAGCCGTGCTCGAACAGGCTCCACAGCAGCGCGCCCTGGATTGAGCCACGGACGATGCCGCCGATCAGGTCGCCGATGGCGTTGTTACCGTCAAATTCGAATTGGCCGCTGGGGCGGTCGTAGCGCTTGCTGCGGAATTTTTCGCGCACGCCCTCAAGCTCGCTGCGGCGGCGGGCGATCTCCCGCACCTCATCGCGTATTTTTGTGACTTCGGTTTCGGCTTTTGCGATGGCATTTTGGCTTTGCTCGATCTGCTGTACCAAGCGATCATCGTCGGCGGTCGAGGTTGCGCGCGCTTCGCGATACATGGTTTGCAGGTCTTCGCTGGCGATAGCCTGCGTGAGCATCGCCAGTGCTTCGTCGTGGGCGCGGCGGTCGCCTTCTTCGAGTAGCTTCGTGCGTTCCTGATCGAGTGCTGCCAATGCGGTTTGCGCCTTGTTCAGCGCGCTCGACGCTTCTTTGAGCTCACCCTGTGCGGTTGTCAGCTTTGTCTCGAGTTCCAATATTCCCGCCGCCATCAAAGCCGCACGCTCGATCTGTTCAAGCGTGTGGTCTTCGCTTTCGAAGCGCTTGACGAGCTCGTTGGCGTGTTCGCGCAGGCGGGCGGGGATTTCGTTCAGGAGCGTGTAGTTCGGGCGTGCTGTGTCAAAGCCGACAAGCTGGGCCACTTTGCGATCGAAAAAGCGAA
>VFKO01000034.1 GCA_009885515.1 Rhodobiaceae bacterium
AGTTCGGCAAGCCTATTGCCGACGCAGCGGTGGATGCCGAAGCCGAACGACAGATGTTGGCGGGCGCGCGGGCGGTCGATAAGGAATTCGTTGGCGCGCGGGATCGCCTCTTCGTCGCGGTTGCCCGAGACGTACCACATCACGACTTTCTCGCCCTTCTTGATGTGCTTGCCGCCGAGTTCGGTGTCGACGAGCGCGGTGCGGCGCATATGGGCGAGCGGCGTCTGCCAACGGATGATCTCAGAGACCATGTTCGGGATGAGGGCGGGGTTTGCCTTGAGCTTGGCCACCTCGGACGGATTTTCGTTGAGCGCGACCACACCGCCGGTGATGGAATTGCGCGTGGTGTCGTTGCCGCCGACAATCAGCAGGACCAGGTTGCCGAGGAATTCCTTGCGGTCCATGTTGCGCGTTGACTCGCCGTGAGCGAGCATCGAAATCAAGTCGCTGCCTGGTTCGGAATTGATGCGCGCGTTCCACAATTTCGCGAAATAGTCGGCGCATTCCCATAGTTCTTTTTCGCGGTCGGCCTCGGTTGCGACAATGCCGCCACCCGGCACTGCGGTTGCGACGTCGGACCAGCGTGTCAGCTTGCGCCGATCCTCGAACGGGAAATCGAACAAGGTCGCCAGCATCTGCGTTGTCAGTTCGATCGAGACACGGTCGACCCAGTCAAAGGTTTCGTTGCGCGGCAGCGAATCCAGAATGCTCTGCATGCGCTCGCGAATGGTGATTTCGAGTTTCTCTAGATTTTCCGGGGCCACGATGGGGCTGACAACTTTGCGCTGGGCGTCGTGCTTGGGCGGGTCCATGGCGATGAACATCGGCAGGCGAAAATCTTCTCGCGCATCGCGGATTGTGATGCCGCCGAGGCCGGATTCCGATGAATAGACCTGGTGGTTGGTATCGACGCTGAGGATGTCTTTGTACTTGGTCACCGACCAGTAAGGGCCGAACATGCTGTCGGCGCAGTAGTGGACCGGGTCTTCGTTGCGCAGGCGCTCGAAATAGGGCCA
>VFKO01000265.1 GCA_009885515.1 Rhodobiaceae bacterium
CTGCCCTTTGGGTAGGTAAGGCTACTCCAATGTTCCTCGGTAGCTCAGCGGTAGAGCAACCGGCTGTTAACCGGTTGGTCGCAAGTTCGAATCTTGCCCGGGGAGCCATTTCTCAAAAACGCGCTGGGAACCGATCCCTAGCGTGTTTTCATTTCGGGTCTCGACGATCGTTTCTGCAAGCATGTCAAAGGGTTGGCGGAAAGTAGCAACGACCTTGCCGTCCTCCCAAGTGCAGTTCGATAGTAGAAAATTCAAAAGGCGCCGTTTTTCGCGCGGATCTTGCTTCGCGAAGAGTCTTTGGGCGTTGCGGGCGAGGTCGAGAAGTTCGATTCCTTCCCCAAGATAGGATTTGTCGGCGTTCCGGTGTCGGTCGATCTCGCGCTGGCAGCGCACCTGTTCCTCGCGCCATTGGTTCGACATTTTTTCGAAGAATGCCATATCCACCAGCCCATCGAGCTTATCGACATACATGGCGTGGATACGATCGCTCAGCCGCCTAGCTTCGACCTCAAGCCGCCTGATGGCTCCCTCGTGTTCCCGGCGCTCGTCGGCGTGGCTGGCGTGCAGAGCATCGCGTATCCATTCCAGCAGTTCGTCATCGAACCGCAACCGCCCGAGCAGTTCGGTGAACTGATCCTCCAACACTTCCTCGCGCACATATTTGCGACGGCAATCGGCGGGCTTCCCCTGGCATTTATCAGCGTAGCCGGTGCAATGGTAATAGACGTATCGCTCCTTCTTGATCTCGCCGACAACGGCGCAGCAGCAGGCGCGGCAAGCGATGAGCCCGGAGAAAGCAAAATCCCGCCTACCCTTCTTCGCACCGCGCGCATTGCGCCCGTCCATCACGCACTGCACCCGTTCCCATAGCTCAGTCGGCACGATGGCATCGTAGTGGCCCTGATAGGTCTTGCCGTCCCAGTCAAAGCGTCCGGAATAGATGCGGTTGCGCAGAATCGCCGCGACGGTGCTTTTCGGGATGCGCCCGCCGCTCTTTTTGAAGACGAGGCCCGCCGCATGCGCCTTCTTCGTCACCTCCTGCGTGGATACATCGCCGCACGCATACCATTCAAACATCTTCGCGATGATCGGCGCGGCCTCCTCGTCGGGAACGATGATCTTACGGCCGTCCTCGCGCGTCATGTTGCGATAGCCAAGCGGCGCGTTGGACGGCCAGAAGCCCTGCGCCGCCTTCTCAGTCATGCCCTTGCGCGTTTCCTCCGACAGGTTGTCGATGTAGTTCTTGGCCATCAGCACTTTGATGCCGTGCATGAACTTTTCAGAAGATCGCGACTCGCGCGACAGCACCACCCCTTCCTTTGGAAAGTGCATTTCCACATGGAGTTCATCGACTGTCACCCAGTCCTTGAGGTTGCGATAGAGCCGGTCAGTCTTCTCGACGAGCATCACGCGGATGGATGGGTGGGCTTTGAGATAGGCGACCATTTCGCCGAAGGCAGCGCGGCCCGTCTGCTTAGCGGTTTCAACATCGACGTATTCCTGCGTCACCGCAAAACTATTCGCCACTGCATATTCCTTCAGCAGCTTCAATTGCGCCGGAATCGAGAAACCTTCCTTCTCTTGTTCCTTTGACGAGACGCGGGCATAGATCACCGCCTGCTTGCTAAGGGCATCGGCGGCGGATGAAGTTGGTTTAGCTTTTCTCATAATGTTAAATATAACCTAAACAGTTAACACTCGCAATAGGCTGTTTTCATTGGTCATCGGGAGCTTCGCCTGGGCAGATTAAGCAGGCAACACCCAAAGTCCAGCCTTCCACTTGTGCCAGTGCGCGTTCGACCGGCAACAGTTCAAGCTTGAGGTATACCCAGGCCTACTGTCGCGATTGACGCGGGAGTCCGTTGAAACAATCACACAGGCTCTTCGCGGTAACATTTGACTGCTCCGAAGGTGGTGCACTGTGTAACCTTGGCTCTCGGGCATCCCGGATTTCCAACGACTGCCCAAACCCAAACAGGTCATTCGGAACCAGTAGACCAATCCGGCTCAAATTCGCCCAAAGGCGACGTTCGTGAGAGCATAGCTGCAGAAAGGACATTCCGCCCGCGAGGTGGTGCAGCAGGGACCCCTTGACGGTGGCCAGAGCAATGGCGCTGCCCGCCTGACCGAACTCAGCATGGGCATGAGCCACGACTGCGAAACCGCCATTGCCCTTGGCGCCACCCACATCCGCGTCGGCTCCTCCATTTTCGGTGACAGAGCGTGAGCAACAGGCTCGAGCGAGAGTCCAAATGAGCAGCCGAAGTCGCCAAGCTGAATCAGTCCATCGACTTTCTGACCAAGGCCTGCGCCACGCTAAACGCCGTTCGCCTGCGCTGCGCCAATTCGTCTACGGCTTGACCTTGATCAGCGCGTCGCCCAGCCCCGACACATAGACCGGCCCGCCGCCTGGCGTCTGGATCACGCCCGTCACCGGCCCGGGCAATGGCGCCCAAAGGCTTGGCGTGAACAGGTCAAGCAGCGGCTGCCGCGCCGCGCTCCGTCGGCGCCATTCCGCCGAGATGCGATCATTGTCGGGGGTTGGGGCGCGGAACATCGATTTCACTTCGCCATTGTCCGGATTGATCATCAGAATTTCATTGCGCGCCGGCGACGCGACCAAAAGATTTCCGCGCTCGTCCATTTCAATATTGTCAGGCAGAAGCACGTTGGCGAGGACGCGGTGTTCGGACAGCTTTCCGGTTTTCACCGACAGTCGATACGCATTCACGCGATTGCCGCAGGACTCGTTGAGATAGAGCGCGCCACGTGCTTCGTCGATGACGATGCCGTTGGCAAAGCACAGGCCGCCGAGCATCCGCTGCGGCTTTGTCCGTGCGCGTCGCCCGGATGGTGGCGCGATCCGAAACAACGCGCCGTCCGCCACGTACGTGTTGAATGACGCCAAAAACCGCTCTTCCGATTTCGCACCGCCGCGATTGCGGGTCGACTGCGTGAACCAGAGGGCGCCTGAACTGTCGCGAACCGCCGTGTTGACCGCGAAGCGGTGCTGGTAAACGCGTTCGGTGGTTTCGGTTTTGATGTTCGTGCGATAAATCGCGCCAGTGTGAATGTCAGCAACGAGAATATGCGCGCCGTCCGGTTCCAGCGA
>VFKO01000327.1 GCA_009885515.1 Rhodobiaceae bacterium
CTTGGGCTGCGTGACGATGCCGGGACCGGTCGATCCGGCGCGGCTGCTGGGGCTGGCGCTGGTTGAGGGGGCGATGGCTGGTTTGAAGGGCGAGATGCGCAAGGCGCGATTGGATCATCCGGTTTCGGCGTTGGGGGCGGCTTTGGCGCCCCGCGTTGACGGGAAAACTTGAAAAATTCAAATTTTCGTGCGCAATCACGGTCAGGACGAGATCGTGATGGTGTCGGCGGATGAATACGGCAGGCTGAAACGGCGCGACAGGGAAGCACTACGCTTTGAGAAACTGACGGACGATGATGCTGCGCAGATCATGAAGGCACGCGTCCCAGGGAAGTACAAGCATTTGGACAAAGAGCTCAAGGGCTGAAGGCCATGACGTTTCAACGGCGGCTATTGGGTTTTTGCCGAATAGGCATCATCGCCCCTCGCGGCGCCAGCCTAGCATGAGGCCACCGACGATGAGCACCAAGGCGATGGCGGGATGGAAGAGCGGGGTTTGGCGGGTGGCGCTGACGGCATAGGCTTCATTGGCGCGCATGCCGATCCAGTTGGCATCGGCGGCGGACCTGCCGGGTCTGGTCCTGCGAATATCAGGAATGCCGTCGCGTTTGATCCAGCGTATGCCCCCTTGAGCTGCCTCGACGACCGGTTTCAGGATGGCGCTTGTGGCGCGAACATCGGAGAGTTCTTTGGGATTGAGCGGGCCTGCTGCGGCAACGGCTTTGAGGTCGCCGTCGCGCAAGCGGTATAGCCCCATCTCTTCGGCTTTGAGCGTGCCAGAGAAGTCACCGTCTTTGGTGGGGGCAAGAGTTACTTGCTCCTGGCGTCCGGTGGGGTAGGTCACTTCGACGGTCGAGGCGCGTTCGGCCATGGTGCGGCGGGTGACGATGAGACGGTTACCAGTGATGGTGCCGTGCAGGCGTTCTTCTTCGAGGTCGGGTTCCTTCATCAACCAGTGTGCGAGGCGGCGCAGCAGTTCGGCTTGCGGACCGCCGCCTTCAAAACCGCGCGTCCATAGCCAGGCATGGTCGGAGAGCAGCAGCGCGACGCGGCCTTGCTGCACGCGGTTAAGCACCAACAGGGGGAGGGAATCAGGCCCACTCATCAGGGTCTGGCCGCTGAGAACCGAAGCCTGGACGAGGCGAAACCAGCGGCCCCAAGTGGGGCTTGCATCACCACTGTTGGCGCCGGGCAGGCCTGCGGTCACGGGATGGCGGATGCCGGAACTGGTGAGGCGGGGTTTGTAGCCCTGCTCAATGATGCGGTCCAAGGGTTCTGCCGGAAGCACGGAGGCGAGCGGTGTCCGGTAGACGCTGAGCGGGGATGCAAATTCCGAACCTGAGGTCACCAGCAACGCGCCACCGGCTTCAACATACCGCGCGACGTTGTCGTAGTAGGCCATCGGCAAGACGCCGTGCCGCTGATAGCGGTCGAAGATGATGAGGTTGAACTCGCTCAACTTTTCGTCGAACAGCTCGCGGGTTGGAAACGGAATCAGCGAAAGTTCGTCGACGGGGGTGCCGTCCTGTTTTTCCGGCGGGCGAAGAATGGTAAAATGGATGAGTGAGA
This sequence comes from Rhodobiaceae bacterium, assembly GCA_009885515.1. Lineage (GTDB taxonomy): Bacteria > Pseudomonadota > Alphaproteobacteria > Micropepsales > Micropepsaceae > SZUA-430. Next base: position 1,570 of record VFKO01000327.1, read on the forward strand.
CCGAGGGATCGGCCTTGAGCAGGTTTCGCAGCGTACGCTCGCCCGCGTGCGGTTTGCCCGAGACCAGCAAGACGCGCAGTTGATCGCGAATGCCGGTGGCAACGACCGCGGCACGATTGTTGAGCAGGGTCAATTCCCTGGGACCGGCATCTGCTGCAATCTCGACTACATTCTCACCGCCATGCGGCAGGCGCAATTCGATGATCGTGCTTTCGCCTGTCCTGGTGGTCTGGTTGAGAACGATTTCGCCATCAATGCGTACTTCGAGACCGGCGGTGGTTGGCGTTGAAGACCCGAAATCATCCACGCGCACGGTGAATTTCAAGGGTTCGTTGACGATGCCAAAACGCGGGGCTTGCTGGATTGTGAGCTTGCGATCCCTTTCACCAGGTTCGCCCGTCAACAGCGCATGGAGTGGATAGGACAATTTGGCGGCGGTGCCGGTGGGGACATCGTGAACCTGTCCGTCGGTGACCAGCACGGCTCCGGCGATGCGATCAGGCGGTACATCGGCGAGGGCTTCGGCCAGCGGTCCGAAAAGTGCGGTGCCGCCATCGCTGACGCGGTCGCGATTTTCCGTGACCGTTATAATTCGAACTTCCAGGTCTTTGTGCACGCCGAGCCTCGCGCGCAATTTTTCAACCGCATCCGTGACCGACTTTGAGCGATCACCTATGGCCTGGCTTTGACTTTGATCGGCGACGATCACCGCAACATCGGGAAGTCCGCTGCGTTCTTCTTCGACTATTGCGGGGTTGGCGACAACCAATAATGCGGCAGCCATTGCCAATGCCCGCCACGGGGTACCCGGTGCGCGAAGCAATAGTCCGGCGCCGACAATCGCCGCTGACAATACAGTCAATGCGAGCAGCGTGATGAGCGACAGATGGGGTACAAAGACGACGTCGAGGGCCACGCGCTATTGTCCCAAACGTTCTAGAATATGAGACGTGTGCACGGCGTCAGCTTTGTAATTGCCGGTCAGATTGTACATCACCAGATTGATGCCAAACCGCATCGCGATTTCACGCTGGCGCTCGCCGCCAGGCACAACGGCCGCCAGGGCGTGGCCGTCAGCGTCTTTTGCCCAGGCTGCTGCCCAATCCGCAGCGCCGACAATGATGGGTGAGACGCCGTCGGAAGCGGTTGTGGATGACGAGCCATCATCGGAGGATTGCCTGGCTTCGATCCAGACACGGCCCGAGGCCCAGCGGCCCGGATATTCACGCAGGAGGTAGAACGTGCGTGAGAGCACATGTTCCTGCGTCAGGAGTTGAAGAGGCGGAATATCGAGACCGGCAAGCAGGCGGCGCAAAATGATGGAGCCGCGGGCCGCGCTTCCGGTTGCAAGCGGCATGGCCGTATCCTGGTCGCGGGTGTCAAAGATGATCGTGCCACCATTGCGCATGAAGAAGTCAACTCTGGCAAGTGCCGCTGCAGACAGCTGGGCTTGATTGTTGGTGACCGGCCAATAGATGAACGGGAAAAAGGCAAGTTCATCAGATTCGATATCGAGCGCCATGGGGTCGCCGGGTTCGACGGCGGTACGTTCCTTCAGTGCATTCGTCAAACCGGAGAGGCCAGCCTTGCTCATCGCGTCGACTTCGGGGTCGCCGGTGAGGACGTAAGCCAAGCGATAGTCGAGAGTGGCTTTGAGAGCGAAACTGTCGTCGGCGCTGGAGGGCGAAGCGATAAAGCCAATGACGATTGCCGCAATGAGAATGTTTGCCACCGGTCGGAGCCCCAGGCGCAGCGGGGCAATCAGACCACGCAACAAGAGCCCTGCGATCAAATCAACCAATGCCAATGCAATCGCTATCGCCATCACCACATATTTGAGCTCAGCGGCTTGGCGTAAGCCAAATTCGGTGGTTTGGATACCTGAAGGCAGAATGGGCAGCGCCGTGAGCGTGGCGTCATGCCTGAACAGATTGAATGCCCGGCGTATGCCCCCGTCGCCGTAGAATCCCGGTGGGTGCTGGGGGTCTGGTGTTGCCGTTTCGAAGTCTGCAGCGCGCAATGGCGATGCGGATGCCGATGGAGTTCCCAAACGTCCAAAGCCGTCCAGAGTCTCTGCAGGGATGAGGGGCACTGACACTGTGTTTGCGGTCCCGTCATCGCCCGAGATGCCGGCCGATAGGGCAATGATGCGCCGGATCATGTCGACGAAAAGCCCAGAAAGCGGCAGAGACGACCACGATGTATTGGCTGTGACATGGAACAAAACAATCCAGCCCTTGTCGCGTTGGGTGGCTGTGACCAGCGGTGTGCCATCGGCAAGCTGGGCCCAAGTGCGCACATCGCTGCCGGTGCCAGGTTCGGTCAATACCTGACGCTTGATGGTGACGTCGTCAGGGATGGGTAGACCGGCGAAGGGGCTGTCTTCAGGCCAAGCGCTGAGAGATTGGGGTTTTTCCCATGACATTGAGGAACCCAGCAGGCGGCCCCCGGTGCGCAGCTTGCCAGGGATAAGATTGTCGCTTTGCGCCGCGAGTTTTGGACCAGAAAAACGGATCAGCACACCGCCGCGTGAGACCCATTGCGCTGCCGACGCCTTGTCCGCGCCGACGATGTGTCCGACATCGGTGAGGATGAGGACAGAGAGCCCTGCTGTTACAAGGCTTGCGATCTTGCCGTGGTGCAGCTCGGCAAAAGGCTGCAGAGCGCGATCCAGATAAAACAAATCGGAGAGGAGGGGCTGGGCCGCATCAACAGACTGGCCCGAGACGAGGCCGACGGGTCTGCGGCGCCAACGCTCATCGATCAAGACCGTTGCACCGGCCGATTGATGGTCAGCAATTTCGACGCGGGCGAGATCATTGCGCAGTTCGGTTGCAAGTTCGAGTTTAATGTCCGTTCTGACTTCGCCATCCTTCAAAGTGAATTCGTGCGATGAAAGATAGCGGCCGTTCGTTCCGGTGGCGCGCAATTTTGCGGTCATTTCGCCTTTGCTGCTGCCACGGATGACGCGAAAAATCAGTGCGCTGCCCTCGACTCTGGGAAGGGTCGAGCCCAGCGCGGTGTTTAAAGGGCCGTCGGTCATCAGGCGCAATTCACCGATCGCCGATAGCCCGCGTGCGAATGCGGCGGCGTTGCCATCTTCAAGTCCATCGGTCAACCAGATGATGTCCGGGTTGTTCTTGAGGTTCAATTTTTGCAAAGCTGCCAGCGCTTTGGCGCGATCAACGCCGAAGGGCTGGGGGGTGACAGATTTTACGGCGCCCTGGGCTTCAGCGCCCGACATTGGTTTCAACTGGACTGCAGCATCGCTTAACGCTGTAGGCACCACGATGAGGGGGCGGTTGTCGCGCTCGGCTTCGGAGGCCAATGTTTGCATGGCTCCGGCACGGTCATCCCACCGGGCGCTTGCGGCCCAGCCATTGTCGATCACGACGACGACGGCGCTTGATTTCAGGCCTGCGGTTTGTGGATTGAGATAAGGATCGGCGAGGGCAAAGATAATTAGGGCTGCAAGGGTCACGCGCAAAATGAGTAGCCACAACGGTGTACGCGCGGGTGTTTCCTCGCCTTGCTTCAGGCCGAGCAAAAGACGGACGGCCGGGAAAGGAACGCGCTTGGGGGCTGGTGGCGTCACGCGCAGCAGCCACCAGATCACCGGCAGAACAATGAGCCCGAAGAGAACCCATGGAGCACCAAACGCGAGCGGACCGATTGTTGACACCTGGCGCCTACCTCATCTCGAAGGGGCGGTGTGCCGCCAAGGCCGCATAGGCTGCGAGCAGTGCGCTTTGCGCCGGGCGATCGGTTCGATGGGTTGCAAAGGTCCAGTCCTGACGGCGGCAGGCTTGACCAAGTTCGCTGCGCAAGCTCTGCAGCCGGTCGCGATAGGCGTCGCGCAATGTTTCGGCGCGCCGCGCCAGCATGCGCGTTTGCGAAGCAACGTCCTCGAACTCGGTCCGGCCATCGAAGGGCAGGTCTTCTTCGGCTGGGTCGAGGACCTGAATGAGATGGCCGCGCACACCCAGCGCACCATAGTGGCGCAGCACCGCCAACACCTTGTCGAATGGCTGGAGAAAATCGCTGATCAATATGATCTGGGAAAAGCGTGGCAAAACGACGAGGCGCGGCACGCATTGGCGCGTGCTCATGTTCAGTGAAAAATTCAGGGCGATCCGGTTCAAGGCCTGGCGGCCGACCGACGCCGGACTGGTGCCGCCAAGTTCGCCCACGCGTTCGCCCCCGCGTACCAGCAGCGAGGCAAAGGCCAAAGCGAGCACCGTGGCACGCTCAACCTTGGTCCCGGTTGCGACGTGTGACTTGTAGTGCATCGAGGGTGAGGCGTCGCGCCAGATCCAGACGCTGGCTGCGGCAGACCATTCGCGTTCGCGGACAAAAAGGTGCTGCGATTTGGACGACTGACGCCAGTCAATCGCCATTGAGGGATCTTCGTCACGGTAGCGGCGGAACTGCCAGAAGGCATCACCCTGGCCCACACGCCTGCGGCCGTGATCGCCCTGGGCGATGGTGGCGGCAATGCGGTCGGCCTGGACCATGAGGGCCGGCAATCGGGCGCTTAAGCGCTCAGCCTGCAGGCGCGCGTCTTCTTCGCGCCTGGTTCCCATGACCCAGGCACCGAATCGCGATGTTGCAGATTCCGATTTCAGAGGCTTCAATTCCAACTACCCTGTTACGCGTGATCGGGCCACACCCCTGATCACAAATACGGTCTCGTCAAGCGATTGATGACGTCAGCCATCGTCACGCCGTCGGCGCGGGCCGCAAAGGTTAGCGCCATTCTGTGACGCAAGACCGGTTGGGCCAGTGCCACGACATCATCGATGGATGGCGCGAAGCGACCCTCGATCAAAGCGCGTGCACGCACGGCCAGCGAGAACGCCTGGCTGGCCCGTGGACCTGGGCCCCAAGACACATGGGCTTTGATATCTTCGGCGCCACCTTCTTCGGGGCGGGCACTGCGCACAAGTTTCAGTATGGCATCCAGCACTTTCTCACCGATGGGAATGGCGCGAACCAGGCGCTGAAAGAACATCATGTCCTGAGCGCGAATGACTTCTTTGGCGTGTTCGTCCGTGACGCCGGTGGTTGCGAGCAACACTCGTTTTTCAGCTTCAAGGTCGGGATAGCCGATGTTGATTTGCAACAGGAAGCGGTCGAGCTGGGCTTCAGGCAGCGGGTAGGTGCCTTCCTGTTCCAGCGGGTTTTGTGTCGCGAGCACATGGAACGGGTGGGGCAGGTCGTAGCGCATGCCGGCGACAGTGACGTGATGTTCCTGCATCGCCTGAAGCAGCGCCGATTGCGTGCGCGGGCTGGCGCGATTGATTTCGTCGGCCATGAGAAGCTGGGCAAAGACCGGGCCCTTGATGAAGCGAAAGGTGCGGCGGCCATTTTCGGCTTCTTCGAGCACTTCAGATCCAACAATGTCGGCGGGCATGAGATCAGGGGTGAACTGAATGCGTTTGGTAGCGAGCCCCAAGACAATGCCAAGCGTTTCGACAAGTTTGGTTTTGGCCAGACCCGGAACACCGATCAGCAAGCCGTGGCCGCCGGCCAGCATAGTGATCAGCGACTGATCGACGGCTTCACGCTGACCGAAGATGACGCGGCCGATGGCTTCGCGCACCGCGGCAAGCTTGGCGACCGCATGTTCGACTTCGCGAACGATGCTGTCTGAATTGTCGAGAGCTGGCAGATTGGGCGACACTGGGGCTCTTCCGTTCAAACTCGTTAATGGGGGATCATTTCACGCACAGGCGCGGCTTTTTCATGGCACCGCAGGTTACGTCTTTGTTATAGCCAAAATGGGGCCATGGACAGAACTCTCTGACGCCCTATGCTCAATGATAGTTGATCGTTGACGTTAACAGGTTGGCGAAACAGGGCTTTAACAAATTGCGCACGCGATAATGTCCAGTTCAACACAAGATCCACTGCATTGGGGCGCGCCTGCGCCCGACATTTTGCGCGGTCTAGCGGATGTTCAGGCCGAAGCAGCGCACACGCATAAGTTGCCACCTGTCGAGAAATGGAACCCGCCATTTTGTGGCGATCTGGACATGCGGATCGCCGCCGATGGTTCATGGTTCTATCTTGGCACTCCGATCGGGCGTCCGGGACTGGTGCGGCTGTTTTCAACTATTTTGCGGCGCGAAGCGGATGGAAGCTATGTGCTGGTGACCCCAGTCGAAAAGGTTGGGATCAAAGTCGATGATGTGCCGTTCATCGCCGTACGTGTGGATGCCAGTGGCGAGGGGCAAGCTCAGACGCTTCAATTCACGACGAATGTTGGCGATAGTGTGACCGCGGGGAGCGCACACAAAGTGCGGGTAGAGTTTCGGGGACCGGCGCGTGAGCCGCGGCCTTATCTTCATGTGCGTGGCGCGCTGGAAGCGCGGATCGCGCGGCCGGTGTTTTACGAGCTGGTGAATTTGTCGAAGGAGCGCGCATTGCCGGTTGGCCGCGAGCTTGGCGTCTGGAGCGGGGCTGAATTCTTTTCATTGGGCTCACCAGATCCATGAGCGATGCGGAGCTCAGGCGGCGAATGAGCGAGCGCGTGAGTTTTGACGCCGCTGTGCGCCAGCAACCCAAGCGCAGCGACTATGATTTGAACCCGCATTGGCGTGAGGCGCAGCCCGGCTTGCGGGTGCTGAAACCAGCGGCGGTGCTGATCCCGATTATTGAACGGGCGCAGGGCCTGCAGGTTCTGTTTACCCGGCGTGCCGATCATCTTGCGCGTCATGCAGGACAAGTGAGTTTTCCCGGAGGGCGGGTGAATGACGATGAAACCGGGGCGCTGGACGCAGCGTTGCGCGAAACGGAAGAAGAGGTGGGGTTGGCGCGGGGTTTTGTGACAGTGCTGGGCGATCTGGACCGCTATGAGACCGGGACCGGGTTTTCAATTCATCCGTTCGTTGGCTTGGTGCGCGAAGGCTTTGAGCTGAAAGTCGATGCCGCCGAGGTGGCGGAAGTGTTTGAAGTGCCGCTTGCGTTTCTGATGGATCAGCAAAATCACGAACAAAAATCAGCGGAATGGCAGGGGCGCGAGCGGCGCTATTATGCAATGAATTATGGTCGGCATTACATCTGGGGTGCGACGGCGGGCATCTTGATCAATTTGCATGAGTGTCTATACGGCTGAGCGATGACGAAA
>VFKO01000043.1 GCA_009885515.1 Rhodobiaceae bacterium
ATGGCCCGTCTTCCTCAAAGCCCTCGCGACGTTCACGATCCCACCAGAACTTCTGAAAACCCGGAAAATCGAATGAGACGGACCCGATGCCTACTTTTAGAATTGCTGCCATTGAACTGTAAGTATTTTTTGAGGCGGGTTATAGTTAAGTCTGCGAGCGTTCTTTTGCACGCGCAACTTCGATTTACATGCGGTGGTTGAATATGTTGCGTTTTCTATACGCTGTGTTGCGTATTTGGCACGTCAATTTGGCTCGCGCCTAATAGTGCAATTTCATAGGGCTGCGATTTTCGCGGGCGAGTTTGCACATGTCGTAGAACACCGCGAAGCCGTATTGCGTTTGTGTTTCAAACGACACCGTTTCTTCGAGGGTATGGGCGCGCCATCCAGCAATGCGTTCGGGGCTTGCTTTCCAGTTCGCCTCGTTGAGGTGTTCAAGCGCCTTCCACAAAACGTCGATTGAGCCTGCCCGGAGGGGCTGGCCTGATGGGTCTTTCATGCCAATGCCGAATTCAAAACTGGCTGGAAGCCAGAGGCTGCAGTTGATAATCTCCCACAAAGTGTTTTTCTTTTGCTCTTTCATGATGGCGTCGAAGGCTGGATCGCCATTCCAGGTTTTCTGGAAGTCGGTTGGGCGTGGCAGAAGGCCTGTTGAGGTATAGGCGGTGAGCAGAATCACACCGCCATAGCCGTGAAAGCCGACGTCGCCCACCTGATAGGGCGGAAGCATGCCTTCCTGCCAAGCCAGCGGTTCGCTGAGATGTTCCTTGAGTTTGTTCGAGGCATCTTCGCGCCACTGGGTGACGATACCCTGGAGTTCGACCGGATCGTTGACCGCGTTGGGGTCCTTGGGCGTATTGAACGGCGAGTCTGCGCCGCCGCGCGTACGGCTATTTTGCCATTGTTCCGAATAATACCGGGTCAGCGTGCCAACAAAGAGATCGACGATCATCGAATGCCTTATGATTTGCTGCTCCTGCCGTAGCCTCCGCCGCCCGGGGTTTCAATGATAAAAACGTCACCTGGTGCGACGGTGATGGAGGCGCAGCCCTCGAGGTCTGTCACTTTCCCGTCGGCGCGTTCGACGCGGTTGGCGCCCAACGCTGCGTTTGCGCCGCCTTTGATGCCAAACGGCGGGGTGCGGCGGCGGGTCGAGAGGATGCCTGCCTGCATGGGTTCGTTGAATTGAATTTCGCGGATGACCCCGTCGCCGCCGCTGTGCGCGCCCGCGCCGCCGGAGTTTTCACGAATGGCAAAGCGGCGGACCCGTACAGGGTAGCGCCATTCCAGCACTTCAGGGTCGGTGAGCCTGGAATTCGTCATGTGGGTGTGAACGGCGCTGGCGCCGTCGAAGGTTGGTCCGGCGCCCGCGCCACCGCAGATCGTTTCGTAATACTGATGGCGTTCATTGCCGAAGGTGAAGTTGTTCATCGTGCCCTGGCTGGCGGCGAGAACGCCGAGGCTTGCGAACAATGCGTCGGTGATGGCCTGGCTGGTTTCGACGTTGCCCGCGACGACGGCGGCAGGATAGTCCGGGTTGAGCATCGAGCCTTTAGGGGCGACGATTTTTAACGGGCGCAAGCAGCCGGCGTTTAATGGGATGTCGCTGTCGATCAGGCAGCGAAAGACATAGAGCACTGCTGCCGTCGTGACAGAGCGCGGGGCATTGAAGTTGGTTGGCCGCTGGGCGCTGGTGCCGGTGAAGTCGATGGTGGCACTGCGTGATGGGTGATCGACCGTCAGCCGGACGCGGATGACGGCGCCGTCATCCATTTCGTGCTCGAACGCGCCGTTTTCGATGGCACCGATAACGCGGCGGACCTGTTCTTCGGCATTGTCCTGGACGTGGCCCATGAAGGCCTCGACGACGTTCTGTCCCTGCTGGTTGCAGAGGCTTTTAAGTTCGTCTGCACCTTTCACGCAGGCGGCGATTTGCGCTTTGAGGTCGGCGATGTTTTGCATGGGGCTGCGTGCGGGATATTTGCCCGAGCCCAGGATGGTTCGCACGGCGGTCTCGTCGAACCGAGCGCCGGACATGATGCGGTCGCCGTTGAACAGCACGCCTTCTTCGTCGACATGGGTTGAATGTGGCGGCATCGAACCCGGTGTTATTCCGCCGACATCGGCGTGATGTCCGCGTGCGGCGACGAAGAAGGCGGGCTTGCTGCCGGGGGGCATAAACACCGGCATGACAACAGTGATGTCCGGCAGATGCGTGCCTCCAGCATAAGGCGCGTTGACTGCGAAAGCATCGCCTGGCGCCATGTTTGTTTGGCGCCGGTCGAGGATGGCGCGGACGCTGTCGCCCATGGAGCCCAGATGCACCGGCATGTGCGGGGCGTTGGCGACGAGATTGCCGAGCGCATCAAAGATGGCACAGGAAAAATCCAGACGCTCCTTGATGTTCACCGACGACGCGGTCTTTTCGAGCGTAACGCCCATTTGTTCAGCGATGGACATAAACAGGGCGTTGAAGATTTCCAGGCGGATGGGATCGGCCGTCGTGGATGAGTGTGCAGCCGATTTCGGGTTCGGGTTTTGGCTAAGCACGAGATTGCCTTCGCTGCGGTAGTCCGCACTCCAACCCGGATCGACGACGATGGTCGAGTTGGGTTCGATGATGAGTGCGGGGCCGTTGATCTTGTCGCCGGGGTCAAGTGCGTCACGCAGATAGATTGGGGTGCCGTGGTGGCGGCCTTCGACGAACAGTTTGGTCGAGGCATGGGGCCGGAGCGGCGCGCCGCCGCGTTTGGGTTGTGGCGGTGGCAGGGCTGGAGCTTGTGATTGTCCGGCGGCATCGACAGCCATGGTTTCGACGATGAGTTCGCGGCCCTGGTCCCAAAAGCCGAAGCGCTGGCGGTGGGCCTCGGCAAACCGGGTTTCGATGTCGTTGAGTTCACCGAGTGCGACGGCCAGTGCGGTGTCGGTGCCTTGGTAGCGCAGTTGCAGCGTTTGTGTGGTTTTGATGGCCGATGGCGCGATGCCCTGAGCTGCGACTTCGCCGATGGCCGCGTGTGCAAGCGTTGTGAAGTCGCGCTGCAATGCGGGCATCAAGCTGGCGCTGAGTGGAGCTTCGACGGCTTTTTCGCGTCGCGCCTGAACTTGCGCGAAACCCATGCCGAAGGCGGACAAGACGCCGGCGAAGGGATGGATCATGATGGTGCGCATGCCTAGCGCTTCGGCGACGCAGCAGGCAAGCTGTGCACCAGCGCCACCGAAACACTGTAGTGTATAAGTGGTGACATCGGCGCCTTGGGCGATCGAGATTTTCTTGATCGCTTCGGCCATGTTGGCGACGGCGATTTTCTGAAAACCTTCCGCAATTTCCTCAGGGCTCTTTGCCAATTCGCGCGAGAGCGCTGCAAATTTTCCGGCGACAATGACGCTGTCGATGGGTTGAGCTGCACCCTGCCCGAAGACTCGCGGGAAAAATTCGGGATGGATGCGGCCTGTCATCACGTTGGCGTCGGTGATGGTCAGTGGCCCGTTTTTGCGATAGCAAGCCGGCCCCGGATTGGCACCGGCACTTTCGGGGCCCACGCGCATGCGGGCGTTTTCGAAGAACAGAATCGATCCGCCACCAGCGGCGACAGTGTGAACGGCGAGCATGGGCGCGCGAATACGGATGCCGCTGATTTCGTTTTCGAAGACGCGCTCATAGTCACCATCGAAGCGCGAGACGTCGGTCGATGTGCCGCCCATATCGAAACCAATGACTTTGGTGAAGCCTGCGGCGCGTGCGGTTTCGGCCATGCCGATGACGCCACCTGCTGGCCCCGAGAGCAGCGCGTCCTTGCCGGAGAAATGTCCGGCGGTGGCGAGGGCGCCGCTGGAGCGCATGAAACGCAATCTGCCATCGCGCGCGGTCGCGCCCAACGGCCTGGTGACGCGGTCGACGTAGCGGTGAAGCACCGGTGAAAGGTAGGCGTCAGCGACGGTGGTGTGACCGCGGCTGACGAATTTCATCAGCGGGCTGACGCCGTGACTGGTGGAGATTTGAGTAAAGCCAAGCTCGCGCGCCAGAGCGGCTACGGCCTGTTCGTGCTGGGGGAAGCGGTAGGCGTGCATGAAAACGATGGCGCACGATTCAATTCCTGCGGCGCGCGCAGCGGTGAGGTCGCGGCGGGCGGATTTGAGATCGAGTGGCGTGATGAGTTCACCCAAGGCACCGATGCGCTCGTCGATTTCGATCACGTGCTCATAAAGGGGCGGCGTCAAATCGATGCGCCGGACGAAGAGTTTGGGCCGGTGCTGGTACCCGATGCGCAATTGGTCGCGAAAGCCGCGTGTGGTGACCAGTACGGTGCGCGCGCCCTTGCGCTCAAGCAGTGCATTTGTCGCCACGGTTGTTCCCATGTGCACGGCTGCAATTTGAACTTGCGGGATCTCCTCGTCTTGCCTTATCCCCAGCACACGCCTTATTCCTTCAATGGCGGCGTCGGTGTATTGGTCGGGGTCGTCCGAGAGGAGTTTCACCGTACGCGCTTGGCCGTCCGGGCTTACAGCTACAAGATCGGTAAATGTACCGCCGCGGTCGATCCAGATGTGCCAGCCGTGCGAAAGTGTCATGAATTTTCTCAACTCGCGAATGATGTCAGACTAAAGCAGGACGGAACGCAGATGTCGATTTGGGGCAAGATTGCAGGAGCGGCGGCGGGCCTGGCCATTGGCGGACCACTGGGGGCGTTGCTGGGCGCGCTTGCCGGGCACATGTTTGTTGATCGCGAGGCCGGACGGCAGCTGCCGGACGGGGATGGGCATGGCGAACGCAAGATTCGCGAGCGCGATGAAATTGCCTTTACGATCGGTGTCATTGCCTTGGCCGCAAAGCTTGCGAAAGCGGATGGTACAGTCACGCGTGACGAGGTTGAAGTCTTCAAACGTGTTTTTCCCGTTCCGCGAGAGGAAGAGGCAAATGTGGGGCAATTATTCAATCTCGCAAAGCAGGACGTGGCGGGATTCGATTCGTATGCCAAGCAACTTGCCGCGCTGTTCAAACACCGGCCGGGCGTATTGGCAGACCTGCTTGACAGTTTGTTTTTGATTGCCAAGGCCGATCACAGCTTGCATCCGGGTGAGCTCGAATTCCTGAAGAATGTGGCTGAGTTGTTTGGTTTGTCGCCAGCCCAGTTTGAACGCATTCGCGCGTCCCATTTTGGTCTCGACCGTGACGACCCCTATGTCATTCTGGGGATTGGCCGGTCGACGCCGGACGACGATCTCAAGAAAGCATATCACCGGCTGGTGCGCGAGCATCATCCGGACAAACTGATCGCGCGCGGCGTGCCGGCCGAATTTGTGCGCCTGGCGACCGACAAGCTGGCGGCGATCA
>VFKO01000573.1 GCA_009885515.1 Rhodobiaceae bacterium
CATGCAGCCTCGAATAGCGGTGCGGTTGCAACACCGCAATCACCCGCCCGGAAGCCACCTGGCGCGCCGCCTTCATCGCGGCCGTTACCTCCACCGGGTGATGCGCATAGTCGTCGATGATGGTGACACCATTCCACACGCCGGTCTTCGTGAAGCGCCGCTTGACTCCTTCGAATTGCGCCAGCGCTTCGCGCACGGTGACATCGGGGATGCCAAGCTCGCGCGCCACTGCAATCGCCGACAATGAATTCTGCACATTATGCTCACCCGGCATCGGCAAGGTCAGACCAGCCAGCGTCCGCGCCCCACCCTTGACGCGATCAGAAAACAACACATCGAAATGCGAAACCCCGCCCTCAAAGCGCGCGTTGATGGCGCGCACGTCGGCTTGCGGTCCGAACCCATACGAGATCAAACGCCGGTCGCTCACCCGTCCGAACATCGCCTGCACTTCCGGATGATCGATACACAACACCGCAAAGCCATAGAACGGAATATTTTCGACAAAAGTGTCGAAGGCCTGCTTCAAGCCCTCGAAACCTTTGTAGTGATCCAGATGTTCGGGATCGATATTCGTGACAATCGCAATCGTCGCCGGCAGCTTTACGATCGTGCCGTCGGACTCGTCGGCCTCCACCACCATCCACTCGCCCTGACCCAGCCGCGCATTGGTGCCATAGGCATTGATGATGCCGCCATTGATAACCGTCGGATCGAACCCACCCGCTTCAAGCAATGCCGCCACCATCGTCGTCGTCGTGGTTTTCCCGTGCGTCCCCGCAATCGCCACCGCACTCTTCAGCCGCATCAATTCGGCCAGCATCTCGGCCCGTTTTACCGCCGGGATATGCTTGGCCCGCGCCGCCGCCAATTCAGGATTGTCCGCCTTCACTGCCGATGAATAGACAACGACCGCAGCATCGCCCAGATGCTCGCGCGCATGCCCGATGGTGATCGTAATCCCAAGCCCGCGCAGCCGCTTGACGTTGGCGTTTTCCGCTGCGTCCGACCCTTGGATCTTGTAACCCAGATTGTGCATGACCTCGGCGACGCCGCTCATGCCGATGCCGCCGATGCCGATGAAGTGAAGCGGACCAATCTGTAGGGGAAGGCGGCTCATGCGAAAATCATCTCCGGCAAGGTTTAAGACGACGCCTTCAGCCCACCCACCTCCTCAACAAGGTCGGCGAGCAGCACGGCAGCATCGCTTCGCCCTAGGCTTAGCGCTTTCGCGGCAGCGGTCTCAAGCAAAACCGGGTTTTCCATCAGTTCTGTGATTTTTGCCGCAAGGCTTTGCGGCGTCAAGTGCTGCTCAGCAAGCATCCAGGCACCGCCGGCCGCTTCAACCTGCCGCGCATTGGCCGTTTGGTGATCGTCCATCGCAAACGGATAGGGAATCAGGATCGCAGGTCTGCCGACGGCACATTCTTCCGTTACAGTCGATGCCCCGGCCCGGCTAATGATCAATTGCGCATTGGCCAACAATTCGCCCATATTGCTGAAGAACGACGCCAGCGTGGGCTCGATGCCCTGCTCGGTGTAACGGGCCCGTGTACTGTCCAAATCTTCCGGACGGCATTGTTGAACAATCCTCAGACGCTGATGCAAGTGCGAGGGCAGCAGAGCAATGGCGATGGGTATCAAACTTGCGAAAACCCTGGCCCCTTGGCTGCCGCCAAAAACAAGCAGATTGAAGCGCCCATCCGTTCCGGACCTGGCATAGGGCCGCCGGCTATCCACAACCGCCGCCCGCATCGGGTTGCCTGTCACTGTCACACGCGGTTGAAGCACCTCGTCCATGTGCGCCAGCGCCGGAAACGCTGAGGCAATGCGCGTAACCGCAGGCGACAGCCAGCGATTGACCCGCCCCAGCACCGCATTCTGCTCATGAATGACGCTCGG
>VFKO01000373.1 GCA_009885515.1 Rhodobiaceae bacterium
AGGCTTGGTTTTTGGACGATTCCGGCCGGCTACATGGAAGAACGCGAAACTCCTGCACAAGGGGCAGCCCGCGAAGCATGGGAGGAAGCCTTGACCCGCATCGAAATAGACCGGTTGCTCGCGATATATGCGGTGCCGCGCATTTCACAAGTGCAATTGATTTTCCGCGCAAGACTTTCCTCAGAACAGTTTGGTGCAGGCAGCGAGAGCCTCGAAGCCAAACTCTTCGCCTGGGAGGAGATTCCGTGGGGCGAACTCGCTTTTCCAAGCGTCTTGTGGGCGCTCAACCATTTCCAACAAACTCAAAACGACAGCGATTTTGCTCCGTTTGGGAACCCGGACTAATCAACTCACGGGCTTGAGGGGCGGCAAGCCGTTGCTTTTTGCGCAATTCGCAACAATGGCTTCGTCCATCCCGCCAGGCACCGCTTCTGCATGTGAAACTGTCATTGGACCACCTGCAAGCGGATACACATAGACCAGAACCGAGCATTTGCTTTGGCCGTTGCCGTATTGCCAAAGTTCCGATCCAATATCCTTTCGCTTGCGCGAGGGCTCGCCCCACAGGGAGAGTAGTCGCTCAGCTCCCATGCCGGCCAAGGCATTGCTCGCGGCTGTACCCGGTGGCGCAGTAACCGGCTCAGCCAAGGCCGCAGTTGACGGGCTTTGAACCTGTTCAGATCGCCCCATTCCGGTAACGTCTCCAATCGTCTGACACCCAGTCAGAGCGGTGGCGATCACAATGGCTGACAATACTCGGATAGGCATGGCCTATGTCCTCGTCAATTTGTTGTATTCGTGGGTCATCATGGCTGCGCCAAACAGCGGGACAAAGAAATTCAGGATAGGGATCATCGACAAAAAGGAAATCAGCGCACCACCTAGAAACAGCCTCACGCGATGTCGTCTGCGAAGCGCACGCGCGTCATAAGGCATGCTGTGCCGCAATGCCGCCAGCTCGAAGAATGTTCGTCCAGTGAGATACCCATTCACAAAAAACATCACTATCGCGCCCAAACCAAACGAAGCAAGGGTGACGGGAATCGCTAGTAGATTGAGAACGAAACTGAGCGCCGAAAAGCCGATGCCTGCCCGAACAATACCCCAAAACCCCATTCCATGCTCCCGTTTTGCATCTCGATAATGCGTGGCTTCGACGGTATCGGCAATACGGTCAAGGAAAAGGCTCGCAAAAATCTGAGCAACTGGCGCGCCAAGAAAGACGAACGCAATAGTCAACAGGGAGGCGGATATAATCCGGTACACCTCCTGCACCCAATTCAATCCGAAGTCGGGCACATAGGTAATGACCCACTGCAATCCGAACATGAGCCCAAGAAACAGCGCCACCGTTCCGCCAACGCCAAGAAAGAGCACGCCTCGAAACTTCGGGTCAAACATTTGCGCCAAAGAGGCTGCGGCACTTGAGAGCATGCAAAGGCCTTCATCATTGGTTTGTTTAGGAGGGGTCGCCGCCTATACTGCGCGTCATCAAGACACTGATATAAGGTAAGTGCGATGCATCCAGCAAAATTAGACGTTCTAGGCATTGGGCACGCAATCGTCGACGTTTTGGCCAACACGACCGATGACTTTTTGACCGGGCACGGCATCGCCAAAGGCGCGATGACTCTGGTGGACGGTTTTCGTGCAGAAACATTGGGCCGCAAAATGGCCAATTCCGTTGAAGCATCTGGTGGTTCGGCGGCAAATACTATGGTTGGCATTGCCTCATTGGGAGGTTTAGCTGGTTTTATCGGCAAAGTGAACGATGACAGGCTGGGGAAGGCGTTCGCTGAAGAAATTCGAAAACTCGGCGTGCAGTTCGATACGCCTGCTGCCAAGGGTCTGACGGCGACCGCATCCTGTCACATTTTGATCACGCCAGACGGGCAACGCAGCATGAACACCTTCCTCGGTTGTGCTTCGGCCCTCGTGGACGCTGACATGGCGGCAGCGAAAGTTGCATCTGCAAGCATTCTCTTCGTCGAAGGCTACCTCTGGGACACGCCTGGTGCGAAAGCCGCAATCCGTCAGGCCATTCGCCACGCCAAAGCGGCTTCGCGCAAAGTCGCCTTCACCCTGTCCGACTCGTTTTGCGTCGGCCGTTGGCGGGCTGAATTCAAAGAATTGCTCGCCAGGGACATCGACATA
>VFKO01000052.1 GCA_009885515.1 Rhodobiaceae bacterium
CTGTCTGCGCCGCGACGGGAGCAGCACCGGCTTTCGCGATCTCCGGTTTGGCACCATCAGATTTTGCATAACTCACGTTGTTGGAATCCAGAAACGTCCGCAACACGGCTGCCTTCAGGGCAAAGTTCACGTTCTGCGAAATATCGCCTGTCGCCTTCAATTCGCGCGCCGCGTTGAGCTTCGACGTGACGATGCCCGTAACCCGGCCCGACTGGTTCAACACCGGTCCGCCCGAATTGCCCAGTTGAATAGGCGCCGACATCTGGAAGAACCGCGTATCGTCGCGCAAGCCCGACAACGCCGTCACCGAGCCGCGCGTCAAATTCCCGGTGCTAGCCAGCTGCCCCAGCAACGGATAGCCGAACACGATCACATCGTCGCCGGCGCGCAATTTGTCGGCGTCCTGGAACACGGCCGCCTGTTTGGACTTCGTGCTCACGCGCAACAGCGCCAGATCATTCATCGGATCGCTGGCAACAACCGTGGCCGTCGACGAGCTGCCACCGTTCATCAAAAACGACACCGCACCGCATTGCTGCACCACGTGATAATTGGTCACCACCGCGCCTGCCGTATCGACAATAAATCCCGTTCCTGTCCGCACCAGTTGATGTTGCGCCTCGCCCTGCGCACCAGCAGGCGCGGGGCTTTGCGGTTGGGCGGGCGCGGTTGCCTGCAATTGCGACAGCCGCGCATGCGTCACGTCAGGAAACTCAAAACCGTCACACAGGCTGACCAGCGTTCCCTGACAGCGATGGCTGGCCTTTTCCGAAGCTGAGCGCTCAATGCTGCGCTGATAGAATTGCCGCGCCAGGTCCATTTCCGCCAACCCTTCGGCGGCACGTCCCAGGTAATACCAATTGAGATCGTTGTTGATGCCCTTGCGCTGGATCAGATCGGCAAGCTCTCGCCACGCGCCGGCCGCCAGATGCTCATACGCGGAGTCACGATAGAGCGTCCATTCGGCCGCCTCGATGTTGCCCATCGGCAAGCTGATATTGCCGCCGCGAAAGGCGTCATAGCGCGCCATCGCCGCTTGATCGGTCTTGTTGACCAAACTCGAAGAGCATCCAGAAATCAGCAGAAATGCAATAAGACTCGATACCAGCCGCACGTTTATGACTCGCAGATTACCTGCCAGCGGCCCCCGAGCCCCAAGCAACTCGCTTCATATATCGAATCGAGCGTGTGCGCCAGATGCAGATTAGGCCTTCACCACTGGGCGGGCTCTGCCTTGAGCGCACCCGCCCGCTCGGCCAAACGCAGCGTAAGCCCTGTATCTCTGCCATAAATATCGGCGCGGAAATGTACCAAGCCGCTGTGGTCAACAAAAGCGGTCTGGTAGGTGATCACGACCGGCATCGGGTTTTCCAGCCCTATGCGTCTCGTTTTGCCCGCTCGTATAGCCTGCTCAATCTCTTCGCGGTTCCAGTCCGCCGAACCGGTCAACAACTCAACCGCAAGCTCGAGCGGCCGCTCCAGCCGGACACATCCATGACTGGCCGCGCGCTCGGGATCGGTGAACAGTTTCCGTGACGGGGTGTCATGCAGGTACACGCTATAGCGGTTGGGAAAATCAAA
>VFKO01000021.1 GCA_009885515.1 Rhodobiaceae bacterium
GCGATACGTTGTCCTACGATCCGCTCGGAGGTGCTGTTACGACTGCCGCTATTTCGGTCAACCTTGAATTGGGAACTGCCTCAGGGTTCGACTCAGTCGTAGGCGTTGAGAATGTAACCGGCGGCGACGGCGCCGATACTTTCGCCGGTGACATCAATAACAACACCTTCATCGGGCAGGGGGGCGTGGATACCTACACGCTGGCGGGGACCAACGCGGCGGCGATCATCAGGACTTCTTCCGCCACGAGTGCCGAGGCCGGAACCGATACGTTGTCGAGCATCCAGAATTACATCGGCAGCCAAGGCGACGACAGCATCATCGTCAATGGCGCCGTCAATCTGCTTGACGGCCAAGGCGGAGATGACTTCCTGGACGGTGGCGGAAACAACGACACCATTTTAGGTGGCGCCGGAAACGACACGATCCGCTACATCACCGGCAGCGGTGCCGACACCGTCGATGGCGGTGCCGATTACGATACGCTGGCGATTGTGGGAACGGCTGCGGCCAATTTGGTGACCGTTGCCTATAACGGTTCGGTCATCACCTCGGTGGCGCTGGGGGCGGTGACAAATGTCGAGGCCTTCACCATCGACCTGCTCGGCGCTATCGATACGCTGAGTTACGGCACGACGACGGCCGGTGTGACGGTCAATTTGGCGGCCGACATCGCGTCCGGGTTCACTTCGATTGCAGGCGTCGAAAACGTCACCGGTGGAAGTGGTGCCGATATTTTCACCAGCGGGGCCGGAGCCAATAGTTTCTTGGGCAATGGCGGCGCCGACAGATTTGTTGCGACGATTGGTGACGGCAACGACAACTATAACGGCGGCGCCGGTAACGACACCTACGACCTGTCGGGCACCACAGCGGCAGCAACCGTCAGCACGATGACGGCGACCAGCGCTCAAATCGGAACCGATGCGCTGAACAACAACGTCGAGAATATCATCGGCAGCCAGGGCGGTGACACGATCGCCTTGAATGCAGGTATCAATGTAATCGACGGTCAGGGTGGTGCGGACACCATCAATACCGGCGCTGGAGACGATACGATCACGGGCGGTTCGGGGGACGACATCATGAACGGCGGTGCCGGCCAGGATATTTTCATCTTTGCGACCGGTTTTGGTGATGACACGATCTTAGGCTTCGACGCTCTTGCCAATGGCGGCCAGGACCGGTTGTTCCTGGACTCGTCGTTGGGCATTAACGCCGGAAACTTCGGTAGCGTGACCATTGCCGCGAGCGGCGCCAACACGTCGATCACGATTGGGACGGAGTCGATTATGCTTCTGGGGGTTGCGGCAGCAAATGTCGATATCAACGACTTCCAGTTCGGACCGTAACAGGTTATCTTGAAGCGGTGGGCGCAACCCGACGGGTTGCGCCCCAATTTTTGCTTCTGGAGCGCGCTTCCTGAGCGATGGACATTTGTGCCGCGACTATGGTGAATTCCTTCGGGTTGGTATTCCGGAGGAGTTGCAGGTGCATGCGCCGTGTCTGCTATTGAGCGCGTGACCGCGATCCAGACCCAGCGTCTTGAACTGCACACTCTGTCGCCGGCGGCGGTGGCAGCGTTCGTCCAAGGCGACCTGGAAGCGATGCGGGCGCTAACGCCGGAATATGAAATCACAGATCACACGTTTTCGGAAGACGATCACGTGCTGCGCATGCGGCATGAGCAACTGACCGACGACCCGTCAAGTGAGCCGTGGCTTTACAGGGCTGCAGTGCTCCGCGGCAGCAGCACAGTTGTCGGCCGTGCCGGCTTCCACAGCCCACCAAACGCCGGCGGAACCGTCGAGATCGGCTTCAGGGTCGCAAGTGATCACCGGCGGCGCGGCTTCGCTCTGGAGATGGCGCGTGGGTTATTGAGTTGGGGCGACGCGCACGGTGCGCGCCGCTGCCTCGCGAGCGTTCGTCCCGATAACAAGGCATCGCTGGCGACGATTGCGCGTCTGGGCTTTGTCCGTATCGGCGAACAGATTGACGAGATCGACGGTTTGGAATGGGTTCACGCGCTCGAACTATCCCATGGCGATGTCAGCCTATAAGAAAATCACCATTTGCCGCATCATAGGTGAGCGAGATGGGTGCAACCGCAAACTTGATCATGAGGTCGATCACGCCGTCACCGTTCCAGTCCAGCGTCAGGTTGTGCGAAGGGTCCAACGCCACAGACGGGTTCCCACCACCGAGCAACACACCATGCTGAACAACGTCGCCGTTGCTGAGTGCATTTCCGTTGGGCAGCTTCAACGTCTGCAGAAGCGCCATGTTGAAATCAAGCCGCTCGCCGGCGGTTGCATCGACGAAGTCAACGCCGATGCCATCGCCGCTGCCGTTGGTTGTCGTCCAGACAAATCGGTCAATTCCCTGACCGCCCAGAAGCGTGTCATTGCCGGACGTGCCGATGAGGACGTCGTTGCCGGCTGTGCCGGTGATTGCGCCAGCTGATGCTGTGATGAAAGCACCGGTTTCTCCGGTCGTAAAGTTGATTGGGTTTGTCAGGGCTGCAAAATTATTTCCCGCGATGTCCTTGATTGTGCCGGCATTGGGAATGCGGACTTCGTAATTGTTGCTGGCAAGC
>VFKO01000482.1 GCA_009885515.1 Rhodobiaceae bacterium
GATGTGGTCGCGGATGGGGAGGCGGAAGCCTATATCGAGCGGGCGCGGGCGCGCGATGCCGATCTATGGGTGATCGAGATTGAGGACCGCCAGGGGCGCGATTTTCTGACGGAGGCGAAGGGCTAGGGTCGGGCGCGTTGAAGTGACTCGAATAAAAAAAGCGATGTCATCCCGCGCGCGCTGCAGCACTCTTGTGCTGCTGCGCTGATGCGGGACCCACCGGGGTGCAGCCTCGCCGCCAAAATTCGGTGCCTGGTTCAATAAGTGCCTTGCCCGCACCTCGTATGGGCCCCGTGTCTGCGGCGCAGCATGAAGGATGCTGCACACGCGCACGGGGTGACGGAGTATTCAATAGTGCGGAACTGAGCGAATATTTTTGTGCATGCGGTAGCGCAAGCATGCAAAGTGGCTGCGCTCGGGGCGTGCGCTTTATTCCGCAGCCAGTGCCTGGCAGGCGGTGTGGCGCCTTTCAAAGACGCTGCGATGGTGATCGCTGGAGCGCTGATAGAAGACGGTTTGTTCGGTGAGGGCTGAGCGAAAATCTTCCAGCCGGGTGCCGGGGCGGACTTCGAAGGAGTCCACGCCGCAGCGTTTCATGAACAGCCATTGATCGCGCAACACGTCGCCCACGGCGCGGATTTCGCCGGTGTAGGCCAGGCGCTGGCGCAGAATGCGGGCCGAGGAATAGCCGCGGCCGTCGCGAAATTTCGGAAAGTCGATCTCAATCAGAGCAAAGTGGTGCACGTCGCCGGCCAATGCTTCGGCGGATTGATCGGAATTCAAACGCACGCCGATGGGCGCGTTGCGGGTGATGAGATCAGCACGTTCGGTCTGCCAGCGTTTCAGCGAGACGATAACATTGCCCTGTGGCAGGGTCTCGTCATCCGCGACATGGACGAACTGATTTTCTGTGAAAGCAGCGTTCTTAATGAGCGGCATAGAGTTTCTCCCGGAACGGCTGAATGCCGACGCGGCGGTAGGTGTCGAGGAAGCGCTCACCCGGCGAACGCTTTGCAAAATAAACGTCGATGAGGGTTTCGATAGCGTCCGGCACATCGGCTTCGCCAAACGCGGGCCCGAGAATTTCGCCTACCGACGCGGTCTCGTCACCGGAACCGCCCAGCGTGATCTGGTAAAACTCGACGCCTTTTTTATCGACGCCCAGAATGCCGATGTGGCCGACATGATGATGACCGCAGGCATTGATGCAGCCGGAAATTTTCAGTTTGAGTTCGCCGATCTCGCGTTGCCGGTCCTGATTGGCAAAGCGCGTGCTGATGGCCTGGGCAATATTTATTGAGCGCGCGTTGGCGAGGTCACAATAATCAAGCCCCGGGCAGGCGATGATGTCTGTGATCAAGCCGTAGTTGGCGGTGCCGAGTCCTGCCGCAGCCAATTGCTGCCACACGGTGAGCAGGTCGCGTTGGCGCACATGGGCCAGGACCAGGTTCTGCTCGTGGCTGACGCGCACTTCATCGAAGCTGCATTTCTCTGCCAGGCCGGCCACCACGTCCATTTGAGCGGCACTGGCGTCGCCCGGAATGCCGCCGATGGGTTTCAGTGACACCGTCACAATTGCGTAGCCCGGCACTTTATGTTTGGCGACGTTGTTTTCGAGCCAAACGTTGAAGGCGGGGTTTGCGGTGGTGGGGTTTTCATCGCTGAGCGTTTCAAATGCAGGACTTGCGAAATAGGCGGCGATGCGGTCGATCTCAACCTGCGGCAAGGCCAAAGCGCCTTGTGCTTTGACTTCAACGAACTCGACGGCAACCTGGCGGCGCATTTCATCGGCGCCGATCTGGTGCACGAGGATCTTGATGCGGGCCTTATAGATGTTGTCGCGCCGTCCATACTGATTGTAAACGCGCATCGTGGCTTCGAGATAGGCCAGCAAATCTTCAGCCGCGATACTTTCGCCGATCATGTGGCCAATCAACGGCGTGCGGCCTTGTCCGCCACCTACGTAAACGTCGAACGCCAACACATCCGCCGCGTCCCGGCGAATGATGATGCCGATGTCGTGCACCTTGATCGCGGCGCGATCCTTGGGTGCGGCGGTTACCGCAATCTTGAACTTGCGCGGCAGATAGGAAAACTCAGGGTGAAAGGTCGACCATTGACGGATGATCTCCGACCAAATGCGCGGGTCATCGACCTCGTCAGCCGAGGCGCCGGCGAAGTGATCCGAGGTAACGTTGCGGATACAATTTCCGCTGGTCTGGATGGCGTGCATCTCAACTGTGGCAAGGTCGGCCAAGATGGCCGGCACATCGGCAAGCCTAGGCCAATTGTATTGCAGGTTCTGGCGGGTCGTGAAATGCGCATAGTCCTTGTCGTATTTGCGTGCGATGTGCGCCAGCATCCGCAGTTGCTTCGACGATAGGGTCCCATATGGAATTGCAACGCGCAGCATGTAGGCGTGAAGCTGCAAGTACAGGCCGTTCATCAGGCGCAGAGGCTTGAACTCGTCTTCGGTCAACTCGCCTGACAGGCGCCGCGCGACTTGGCCGCTGAACTGAACCACGCGTTCGTCCACGGCCTTTTGATCAAATTCGTCATAGCGGTACATTAGAGAGCGGCCTGCTTGCCAAGATCGCGCCGCACGGTGGGACCTGCCGCGCGAATGACCTCGCGCATTTTTACAGGCTTGCCTGCGGGCGTGATGTCGAACAGATAGGCGTGAACGATTTTGAGTTCGCGCTCGGCTGCGGCGCCGATATGCAAACCACTTTCTCCTTCCGCGGGGGAGGTGAACACCTTTGCTGCTGCGATGCGTTCCACCCACGCGCCGTCACTGGCGAGGTAGACAACCTCACCATCGCTTAACCTGTTCGCAGTTAGAACTTGCGGCATCGCAGTATCCTCAGGGGCGAAGATGGTGAGAATTTCCGTATTTGTCAATATTTGGCGTAGAATAAAATATATAACATGAAAAAATGTTCTATTCCCTATTGTTAGTACTTTCGTGCCAGTTTTTTAGCCAAAAGCGCTCCAACGCTGTCAAAATTCCGAAGATTGCAATCCCTATCAAAGACAGCAAAGCCAAGGCGGCGAAGACTTTTGCGATCTGCAGTCTGTTTCCGGCCTCGATGATGCGCCATGCCAGACCGGTCGACGTGCCGGATCCTGCGGCGAATTCTGCGACCACGGTCCCGATGAGCGCCAAACCGCCTGCGATCTTCATGCCGGCAAGCAGATAGGGCAGGGCCGCCGGAAGCTGTAGTCGCACCAGGCGTTGCCAGCGGCTGGCGCCGTAAAGATCGAACAATTCGTGTAGTTGCCGGTCGGCGGAACGCAAGCCGAGCGTCGTGTTGGCCAGGATCGGAAAAAAGGCGACGATGGTAGCCAGGATCAACACGGCGCGCTCGGCGTTGTCGAGGCCGACCCAAATCAAGATCAGCGGCGCGATGGCGACGATGGGCGTGACTTGCAGAGTAACGGCGTAGGGAAACAGTGCGCGTTCGATCATGCGGCTTTGCGCGAAGACCACGGCCAAGGCGACACCAATGATCAGGGCGAGCACAAAAGCCTGCACCGTGATGCGGATCGTCACCCAAGCAGACTCGGCGAGTGAGCGCCATTCGCTGATGGCCGCGGTCAAAATTTCCGAGGGTGCAGGCAGCACAAACTTCGACACTTCAAGCGCCCAAA
>VFKO01000439.1 GCA_009885515.1 Rhodobiaceae bacterium
CAGCACAGTTTCGAACCGCTCACTTTCGCCAGTCCGTTTCAAACGCGGAAAACTTGTCTCAATGGTCATACGCAGAAACCGTCCAAGATGTGGGGCTCAAGCATCATCGGGTTTGGGAAATACCAATATGTCTATGCCAGCGGCCGCAAGGGCGATTGGCCAATTATCGGCCTTAGTCCGCGCAAACAATCCCTGTCACTTTACATCATGCCGGGTTTTTCAGGCTACGAACTGCTTCTAGCCAAACTCGGCAAGCATACCACAAGCATTTCGTGTCTCTACATCAAGAATTTGTCTGATATCCATCTACCCACCTTGAAAACGATCTTAAAAAAATCAATCGCCCAAATGGCAAAAAAATATTTGTAAGTCCTGCGTGAGAATTTCTTCCGATGTCGCCAAAAGCTTCGCGACCAATGTGCAGCGCGATTGCAACACATCAGAAAAAAGACTGTCCACACCAGTCCGCAAGAAGCATTCCGCATGTTTTCAGAATTGGTTAGGCGCAGGCATTTAGATTCAATCTGAACATGATTTGAGCTGCAATTCCCAATTTCCGAAATGAACCAGAGCCGCGGCGGACTATACTGAGCGAATCAGTTGATCAAGTTGGGAAATCGTCATGCGTTCCATGCGTCAGCGCCGCGTGCGCCTAAGTTCCTCATCACCAACGTTTGACGTATTTCCGCTACTCGCCCTGCCGCTCATCTATTTCAACTTTATGGTGTTTGCGGTCTATGGCGTCGATCAGGCACAAATCAACACTTGGCTTGCAGGCCCAGCCTTCCAGATAACAATGTTCTCCGGCACCGTCTGGGCCATGACCCAGGCCGATGTAATCGTCGCCGCCGGGATGGGATTGCTCTTCATTGAAATCCTGAAATCGGTAGGCTCCCCCATGCTCTCGCTCGTCAATCACGGCATCGCCGTCATGACGTTGCTGTTCTTCGCAGTTGAGTTCATGTCGATCCCGGGTTTTACAACGTCCACATTTTTTCTGCTGGGCTTGATGCAGCTCATCGACGTCATCGCCGGCTACACCATCACCATCGTCGCCACGCGCGGCCTGTCGAGGTGAACAGCTACGCGGTCACGCCCGTCGGCATTGTCCGAAGCCCTCGCCTGGAACCGGTAGATGATTTCTGGGGCGACCTGGTCTGCGAAATCCACTTGGACAAGGAACACTTCACCCCTGAGGCGCTCTTCGGTCTCGGCGAATTTTCTCATGCAGAGATACTGTTTCTGATGCACAGGGTTGCACCCGGCGAAATCGAAAAGGGCGCCCGCCATCCCCGGGGACGCCAAGACTGGCCCCGCGTCGGCATATTCGGCCAACGCGGTAAAGCCCGGCCAAACCGCATCGGTCTATCGCGCTGCAGCATCATCAAGGTTGATGACATGGTCATGACAGTGCGCGCCCTCGACGCCATCGACGGGACGCCCGTGCTCGACATCAAGCCATATATGCGGGAATTCGAGCCCATCGGCACGATCAGGCAGCCCGCATGGTCGCACGAACTTATGCGCGACTATTACAAGGGTGGCCAGACGAAATAGTGCATTGCACAGTCGGCAATCCCTAATTTTCCCTCTATGCTGGACTGCAGGCACGCCCCCGAAGGGTCTGCTGCAGACAAGACAAGAGGAACGTTCATGGCGAAGAAATCGAGTTCCAACGAAACCGGCGTCTATCGTGTAACTGAGGTGATCGGCACCAGCAAAACATCCTGGGAAGACGCCGCAAAAAACGCCGTCGAAGCAGCGGCAAAATCCTTACGCGACCTTCGCGTCGCCGAAGTAACAAAGCTCGATATGCGCCTTGACGACAACGGCAAGGTCGTCGCCTACCGCGCCCGCGTAATGCTGTCGTTCAAATACGCGCCATAATCTGACAGCCAATCTGGTCCGGGCGCAAAGCTTCATCGCGCCCGGTTACCGGTTTACAATCATCAGAGCCAGGTCGGTCGCTGCATCGAACATCCCGAACCCTGGCGGTTGTGTTGTCGCGTTAGCCGTGATGGCAACCACCACATTCTGTTCGGGCAAAAGCACCAGCATCGCTTGCGACCCTACGGCCACCCCGCCATGATGCACCGCACGCCAAGACTTACCCGGATAGGCAGGATCGCTGATCGTATCGATGCGAAATCCCAATCCGTAGTCTTGCGGATTGACCTTGCCGTTCTTAAGCTTGCGCGGCGTGAACATAACTTCCCGCGTTTGCGGCGACACAATGCGCCCGTCCAGTAGAGCCGCACCAAACCTGGCAAGATCGGTTGGAGTCGATCGCATTCCGCCTCCCGCCCATTTGCCACTGCTATTGGTTTCGGGCGCAGCCAATACATGCTCATCACGGCCGACACTTTGATAGTCTGCAGCCCGCCCGGCAATAGGGCGCAATTTGTCGTCGCCACCCGAAGCCGCCATACCAACCGGCAAAAACAATTCGTTCTGCATTACTTCCAAAAACGGCTGCCCCGCAGCGCCTTCGACCACGGCGCTCAACAAGGTGTAGCCAAAGGTGCTGTAACTGAATGCCGTGTCGGGCTCGAACAGTAGCGGGTCGGCGTCGAACACGGACAGGCTTTCACGCACCGAACCGTACTGAACGGTTGAACCGAACTCGGAAAACGTCGGCGGCGACAGCGCAAAACGATAATGCCTGATGCCGGCCTGATGCGAGAGTAGCTGACGCGTTGTCACGATATAAGACTTCACCGGAAACCCGGGCACATAGGCCCGAATGTCTTTGTCCAAATCGATCCGCCCTTGATCGGCGAGCCGCATCACGACCGCAGCCGTCAGGGCCTTGGAAACACTGCCCACTGCATAGGGCGTATGAACCGTAGCGCCTCTCGAGTCCGTCAATCCAGCAAAGCCTTGCGCCTCCTGCCAAACAACGACCCCGTTCACCGAAGCCGCGACAGACACCGATGGATAGTTTCCCGTGCGCCTCAGTTCGGCAAGCCTCTTGCGCAAGTTGCTGGCAACGTCCGCATCGATAGCTTTGGCAAAGTGCGTATCAACATGCCGCGCCTGCGCGAGATCGGGAACCGGCAACCGGTACGAAAAATAAAGCCCCGCCAACCCCGCAACAAACAGCAACACGAGGCCGATCAAGCCGCCCACAATTCTCAATATCAATCGCATCAGTCCCCACACACTCTCTCTGAACACGCAAGGAATATGCACGCACTAAACGTGGCAAGCAAACTGCCTTCCGACTCAAAACGGCGCAGCAAAGCGCCCGTTCTTCGGCCAGCCCTTCGGCACAAGCCGTCCCGCTTGCGCTCGGCCGCCCAGATAGTCCTTCAACTCACTCTTCTCCCACGTCCGCCCATTATAGTCGCGCAGGCCATCTGCATAGGTGAAGGCCGCCGCATCGATCAGTCCGCCGTCTCTATATTTCTGCAGCGTGACACCCTTGCCTCTCGCCATTTCCGGCACTTCACTGAGCTTGAAGATCACCATCTTCCGGTTCTCACCGATCAGCGCCACATGATCGCCCTCGA
>VFKO01000596.1 GCA_009885515.1 Rhodobiaceae bacterium
GAGTTTCATTGGCCTCTAGCCCGCTTTCCGCGCAGTCGTTTCCTCAACGATACGCACCATATGTCTTACTTTGCATACCATCCCCCACACGGCGTCGGTGTTGCCCAACGTCTTGCGGCGGCCCAGCTTGTCCAGACCCAGTCCGATCAGCGTAAGGCGCTGACTTTCCGGGCGTCGCGCCGGACTTGCCGTCTGCACCAGCGTAATCGTTTTGCCTTTAGGGCGGCCATCACCCGTGCGCATGACCATGTCTATGACTCCGCTGACACTTCAACAACCGAGCGGCGCGCCGTCAGAATATCTGCGACCGCCTTGCCCCGCTTGTTGGCAATCATCTTGGGGCTGTTTTGATCCTTCAGCGCATCGAACGTCGCGCGCACCATATTGTAGGGATTGGACGAACCCACAGACTTGGCGACCACGTCATGCACGCCCAGCGCATCAAACACCGCGCGCAGCGGGCCACCGGCAATGATTCCCGTACCCACAGGCGCCGGACGCAAAACAACCTTGCCCGCGCCATGGCGGCCTTCAACATCGTGATGTAACGTCCGGCCTTCGCGTAAAGGCACACGGATCAACTGCTTTTTCGCCGCTTCAGTCGCTTTCCGCACCGCCTCAGGCACTTCACGCGCCTTACCGTGACCAAAGCCAACACGGCCTTTCTGATCGCCAACAACCACAAGGGCCGCAAAGCCGAAGCGCTTACCACCCTTCACGACTTTTGCGACGCGATTGATATGAACCAGCTTGTCAATCAGCTCGCTGCGTTCGCCGCGGTCACCGCCGCGATCGCCTCGCCGCGAACGGTCGTCTCTTTCTTCGCGCGCCATAAACTAAATTCCTTTGCTCAAAAACTCAAACCGCTCTCGCGAGCCGCATCGCCGAGGGCCTTGACCCGGCCGTGATAGATGTAACCGCCGCGATCAAACACCACTTGCTTGATCCCGGCCTTGATCGCACGCTGTGCCACAAGCTTGCCCACGATCGCGGCCGCAGCGGTATCGGCACCTTTGCCCTTGTCGAGCGTCGTCTTGGCCTCTGCGTCCAGCGTCGATGCCGACGCGACTGTCACGCCCTTCACATCATCGATGACCTGCGCATAGATATGCTTGGACGAACGAAAGACCGACAGCCGAGCGCGCTGGCTTGAAACCTTGCGCAACTTGAAACGAGCCCGCCGCTGGCGACGCTCGAAAAGCTCTTGCCGATTGAGTGTCATGACTTGGCCCTCTACTTCTTCTTGCCTTCTTTACGCCGGATCTTTTCTTCGGCGTATTTGATGCCCTTGCCCTTGTAGGGTTCAGGTTTGCGAAAACCGCGAATCTCGGCCGCCACCTGGCCAACCTTTTGTTTGTCCGATCCCGACACGACGATAATGGTCGGCTTCTCGCATTTGATATCGATGCCAGCCGGTATCGGATAAACCACATCGTGGCTGTACCCAAGCTGCAGCTGCAGATTCTTGCCCTGAATGGCGGCACGATAGCCGACGCCCGCAATATCAAGTTGCTGGGAAAAGCCCTTCGAAACACCATCAACCAGATTATTGACCAGCGTCCGCTGCAGACCCCACAACGAACGCATCTCATCCGACAAATCGCGCGGCGTCACCGTAATGCCTGTCTTCTCGACAGCCACATCGATGCCGTCCACCAGGCGCAGCGACAGCTCGCCCTTCGGACCCTTGACCTTGACTTCCCGGTCCTTGACCTGGGCGGTGACACCTTGCGGCAGCGGCACCAGTTTTTTACCAATTCGCGACATTAGTCTAAATCCCTTCGCCTTCCGCGCCTTGCCGTACTTTTAGAATACGTGACACAGAATTTCGCCGCCCACGTTCTGCTCTCGAGCGACTGCATCCGACATGACGCCCTTCGGCGTTGACAAAATCGAAATCCCAAGCCCGTTACGCACCGGCTTGAGGTCTTTGATCGACGAATAGACGCGCCGTCCCGGCGTCGACACGCGTCGAATTTCCCTGATGACCGGCTTGCCGTCGAAATACTTGAGCTCGATCTCGAACTCAGGCTTGGATTGCGCCAGCGTAACTTCCGTATAACCGCGGATATAGCCCTCGCCCACCAGCACATCCAGCACGCATTTGCGCAGCTTTGACGCCGGTGTTCCGACCTTTGACTGTCCCCGCATTTGCGCATTGCGGATGCGGGTCAACATATCGCCTACGGGATCATTGATTGCCATTTTTTATCCCCTTACCAGCTCGACTTGACCATGCCGGGAATCAGGCCATACGACGCCAATTCACGCAGCTTGATGCGGCACATTTTGATCTTCCGGTAGTTGCCACGTGCGCGCCCTGTCAGCTCGCAACGCAAACGCACCCGGTTGGGCGACGAATTCCGCGGCAGCTCCGCAAGTTTCAGCCGCGCCGCAAACCGCTCTTCTGGCGCCAGCGCCATATCGTTTGCGACTTCCTTCAGCTTGACCCGCTTGCCCGCAAAGCGCTTCACCAACTGGATGCGCCGCTTGTTCTTTTCGACCGAACTCTTCTTTGCCATGTCTTCCTACTTCCGCTTCATCATTTCGCGAACGGAAACTGAAAGCCCGAAAGCAGAGCTTTCGCTTCCTCGTCCGTCTGCGCCGTGGTGCAAATGGTAATATCCATGCCCCAAACCTGATCAATTTTGTCGTAGTCGATTTCAGGAAACACGAGGTGCTCTTTCAAACCCAAAGAGAAATTCCCACGCCCATCGAAGCTCTTGACCGACAACCCGCGAAAATCCCGCACCCGTGGCAGCGCAACCGTCACCAGCCTGTCCAGGAAATCGTACATGCGGTCCTTGCGCAGCGTCACCTTTGCCCCGATCGCCATGCCCTCACGAAGCTTGAAGTTCGAAATCGCGACACGCGCTTTCGTGATAATCGGCTTTTGACCCGCAATCATCGTCAAATCGCGGACGGCAGATTGAATTTTCTTTGTATCCGCCGTGGTCTCACCAACACCCATATTGATGACAATCTTATCAAGCCTGGGTACTTGCATCGCATTCTTGTACGCGAACTCATCCATCATGAGTTTACGCACGACGTCGTGGTAGCGTTTCTTCGCCCGCGGAACGAATTTCTCGCCCTCGCCCAGCGTTATCGCTTTAGAGCGCGTGGCTACGCTCTGCGAGGTTCCAGTACCTTCGCCCTTGCCGTCGCCTGCTTTGCCCTTGGCTTTTTTCTCGCCTTTGGCCTTGACAGGCTTCGCCTCTGCACCGGCCGCATCGGCCTTGGGTGCTTTTTTGGGCTTGGCTTCTTTCTTCTTTTCGTCAGACATCGATGACTTCCCCGGACTTCTTCGCAAAGCGAACCTTGCGCCCATCCTGCAACGTCTTGAATCCAACGCGCGTCGCTTCACCCGTCTTGGGATCGATATGCGCGATGTTTGAAATGTGAACCGGTGCTTCTTTCGAAATGATACCGCCCTGGCTGCGGGCAGATTGTTTCGTATGACGCTTCACCAAATTCACGCCCGTAATCACTACCCGCGTTTCATCAGGGAAAACCTTGACGATTTCCCCAACGACGGGCTTCTTTTTCCCGTCCTGGCCTTTGCGCGGTCTTTGCTCACCGGCAATGACCATAACCCGGTCACCTTTTTTGAATTTTGACGCCATGACTTACAAAACCTCCGGCGCCAATGAGACGATCTTCATGTGGTTCTTCGAGCGAAGTTCGCGGGTAACCGGTCCGAAGATGCGTGTTCCAACCGGTTCCCCTTGCGCGTTGATAAGGACGGCCGCGTTGCGGTCAAAGCGGATGCAGCTGCCATCGGCACGACGCACTTCTTTCGCCGTGCGCACGACCACCGCCTTCATCACGTCGCCTTTTTTGACCTTCCCGCGGGGGATTGCTTCCTTGATCGACACCACAATGATGTCTCCCACGCTCGCATAGCGGCGCTGAGCGCCACCAAGGACTTTTATGCACATGACGCGCCGCGCACCCGAGTTGTCGGCGACATCAAGATTTGTTGTTGATTGTATCATGGGCTTGGCGCCTCGTTTCCCTTAAGCTTTCGACGCCGGAGCATCGTAAAGAACTTCCCAGCGCTTCAACTTTGACAGCGGCCGGCATTCACGTATGCGTACGGGATCACCCGACTTGAAACGGCTCTCTTCATCGTGAGCGTGAAACCGCTTCGACTGTCGAATCGTTTTGCCCATCGTGGGATGGGTAAAGCGGCGCTCGACTTCGACCACAACGGTCTTTTTGTTCTTGTCGCTAACGACAGTGCCTTGAAGTATGCGTCTCGGCATTGGTTCTCTCAGGCCTTCTTCTTCGTCTGGGCTTTTTCACCCAGAATCGTGTTGATACGCGCAATGTTGCGGCGGACTATTTGCACACGCGCCGTTTTCTCAAGCTGGCCCGTCGCCCTCTGGAAGCGCAGATTGAACTGCTCCTTCTTCAGCTTGACGAGTTCGTCGCTCAGTTGGTCGGCACTCATGGCGCGAAATTCTGTTGCTACGGATTTCATCATTCACCTACTCGGTGTGTCCTAAACGGGTAACAAATTTGGTCCGGATGGGCAGCTTCGCTGCAGCAAGGGAAAGAGCCTCGCGCGCAACATCTGATTTTACTCCGTCCACTTCAAACAACACACGGCCAGGCTTCACCCGGCACGCCCAGAATTCCGGCGCGCCTTTACCTGATCCCATGCGCACTTCCGCCGGCTTTTTCGAAACCGGGATATCCGGAAACATCCGGATCCAGACGCGGCCTTGGCGCTTCATGGCACGGGTAATCGCCCGGCGCGCGGCTTCAATTTGGCGCGCGGTGATGCGATCAGGCTCCATGGCCTTCAAGCCGAACTCGCCGTAGTCAAGCGTCGTCGCAGAGGTCGCCCGTCCACGAATACGGCCCTTGAACTGCTTACGAAACTTTGTCCGCTTAGGTTGCAACATGATCGTTCAATCCAGTCCCTTTATTCCGCCGCAGATGGCGCGTGAGCGGGTGCCCGCTTTTGTCCACCTTCATTCTGTTCGCTCATGCGCTTGTCCTGCGCCATCGGATCATGCTCAAGAACTTCGCCCTTGAAGACCCAGACTTTCACGCCGCATGTTCCATAGGCGGTTTTGGCAGTCGCAACCGCAAAATCGACGTCTGCCCGCAGCGTATGAAGTGGCACGCGGCCTTCGCGATACCATTCCACGCGCGCGATTTCCGCGCCGCCCAACCGGCCACCGCAATTGATACGAATGCCCAGGGCGCCAAGCTTCAAAGCCGACTGCACCGCACGCTTCATCGCACGGCGGAACGACACGCGGCGCTCCAGCTGTTGCGCAATGCTTTCTGCAATCAGATGTGCATCGACTTCAGGCTTGCGAATCTCGACAATATTGAGATGAATTTCGCTCTTGGTGATTTTCCCAAGTTCCGACTTCAGCTTCTCGATATCAGCGCCCTTTTTGCCGATCACAACACCCGGCCTCGCCGAATGAATCGTGACCCGGCATTTCTTGTGCGGACGCTCGATAATGATGCGCGCCACGCCGGCCTGCTTTAATCTCTCTTTCAGGAAATCACGGATCTTCAGGTCTTCATGAAGCAATTTGCCGTACTCATGCCGGTCCGCGAACCAGCGCGAATCCCACGTCCGGTTGATACCAAGCCTCAGGCCAATTGGATTGACTTTCTGACCCATCAGGCAGCTTCCTTCTTCGCCAGCGCAGGTTTACCGCCACGCTTAGCCTTGGATTTAGTCTTCGCTTTTTTGTCTTCTGCCGCCTGCTCACGAACGATAATCGTGAGTTCGCTGAACGGCTTTTCGATGCGCGTGCCGCGTCCGCGCGCCCGCGCATGGAAGCGCTTCAAGATCATGTTCTTGCCGGTCCAGGCTTGCGCCACCACAAGCTCGTCGACATCCAGGTTCTGGTTATTCTCGGCGTTCGCAATTGCCGCCCGCAGCACTTTGATGACTTCAGACGCAATGCGCTTGGGGCTGAAAGTCAAATCCGCGAGCGCTTGTTCGACCGGCTTACCGCGGATGCTTTCGACAACACGATTGAGCTTGTACTGCGACGTTCGCACGGAACGCCCAATGGCTTTCGCTTCGTTATCGGGCAGTGAGCGCTCTCTCTTGGGCTTGCTCATTAGCTTGCAGCCTTTCTGACTTTCTTGTCGCCGGCTGTGTGACCGTGAAAGGTTCTGGTCGGCGAAAACTCACCAAATTTGTGTCCTACCATTTCCTCTGAGACGAGGACCGGGATGTGCTTGTGGCCATTGTAAACGCCAAAGGTAAGTCCGACGAATTGCGGCAAAATCGTAGAGCGCCGACTCCAGATCTTGATCACTTCGCGCCGGCCCGATTTGTGGACTGCTTCTGCCTTTTTCAGCAGATAGCCATCGACGAACGGTCCCTTCCAGACTGAGCGTGCCATGCGTGCTTCAAACCTTCTTCAGGTGACGGCTAGTCACAATGAGTTTCGATGTTCGCTTATTCGTGCGCGTTCTATTGCCCTTGGTGCCCTTGCCCCAAGGTGTCACTGGATGACGTCCGCCTTTGGTACGGCCCTCGCCACCGCCATGCGGATGGTCGATCGGGTTCATGGCTGTACCGCGAACCGATGGACGCCAGCCCTTCCAGACATTTCGTCCGGCTTTACCGATCACGACGTTCATGTGGTCCGGATTCGATACCGCCCCCACCGTCGCCATACACTCCAGTCGAACCTTTCGCGTCTCTCCGGAATTCAGCCGTAGTATTGCATAACCCTGGTCGCGGCCGACGAATTGCACATAAGTTCCGGCCGAACGGGCTATCTTGCCGCCGGCCCCAGCCTTGAACTCGACATTGTGCACAATCGTACCAACCGGCATCGCCGCCAACGGCATCGCATTTCCAGGCTTCACGTCCGCTTTCAGACTGGCAATAACCTTATCACCGACTGAAATGCGCTGCGGCGCCAAAATGTAATTCAGCACGCCATCAGGATACTTGATCAATGCAATAAACGCCGAGCGATTGGGATCATACTCAAGGCGGTCAACCGTTCCTTCAACGTCGAATTTGCGACGCTTGAAATCGATAATGCGATAAAGCTTTTTGTGTCCGCCCCCGCGCCAACGCGATGTGATACGCCCATCGCTGTTGCGTCCGCCGGACGAATGCTGATGCTCGGTCAACCCTTTAACCGGGCGCCCCTTATGCAAGTGGCTCCTGTCGACAAGCACCAATTGGCGCGTCGAGGGCGTTGTGGGTTTGAAAGTTTTTAATGCCATTGTCTCTTACCCTTGACGCTCAAAGACCCGAAGTCACGTCGATGGAACTGCCTTCTTTCAGCGTCACGATTGCCTTTTTGACATCGCTACGCACGCCAGGGCGGCCACGGAACATCTTCTTCTTGCCCTTGGTCACCATGGTATTCACCGCTTTGACCTTGACCTTGAACAAGTCCTCGATTGCTTTCTTTATTTCAGGCTTGGTCGCAGTCCCGGGAACCCGGAAAACAACCTGATTGTACTCCGACAGTTTTGTCGACTTTTCCGTAATCACGGGCGACAGGATCGTCGAATAGGAAGCCAACTTGCTCATTTGAAGCGCTCCTCGAGAGCCAGCAGAGCCGCTCTCGTCAAAACCAGTTTCTGCCGCCGCAACACATCCAGAACATTGATGCCTTGAACCGGAAGCAGGTCGATATGGGGAATGTTGCGTGCCGCCCGCTCAAACCCGGTGTCAAACGCCGGACCATCAACAATGACAGCCGACTTCCAACCCAGTTTTCCGAAAGCAGCAACCATCCCTTTTGTCTTTGCATCGGCTGATTTGGCAAAGTCCAGAACAATGAGATCGCCGTCCTGGTGCTTTGACGTCAACGCCATCTTCAGACCGAGCGCACGCACTTTTTTGGGCAAATCCGTCTCGCGCGAGCGCAAGACCGGACCCATGGCCTTTGCACCGCCACGGAACTGAGCAACCGACGCCGCACCGTGACGCGCTTGCCCCGTACCTTTTTGCTTGTAAATTTTCTTCGTCGTGCGGTCGATTTCGCGACGCGTCAACGTGCGATGCTGACCCTTGTGCCGGCGATTTTCTTGCCACTGAACAACGCGCGCCAGAATATCCGCCCGCGGTGCTACACCAAAGACGTCTTCGCTCAATTCAACTTCACCGGCCGTACCGGCTTCAAGCGTTGTGACTTTGAGTTTCATGATCCGATGGTCCTCAAGCCGTTTGCTGTGTTGCGGTTGCAGGCTTGCGAACCGCAGCAGGCTTGGGTGCATCTTTGTGAAGCGCTCGCTTCACGGCGTCACGCACCATCACCCAGCTGCCCTTTGACCCCGGCACGCCGCCTTTGATCATGATCAACCCACGCTCGGCGTCGACCTTTGCGATCTCAACATTTTGCGTTGTGACCAACACCTGGCCCATATGCCCAGACATTTTTTTGCCCTTGAACGTACGGCCCGGATCTTGCCGGTTTCCGGTAGAACCCGCCGAGCGGTGAGAGATCGAAACACCGTGACTGGCTTCCAACCCCGAATAATTGTGCCGCTTCATCGTCCCGGCAAAGCCCTTGCCGATCGTAATGCCGGAAACATCGACAATCTGACCCGGAACAAAGTGTTCAGCGGTGATAAAATCCCCGACCGCAACCAGATTGTCCGGCGTCACCCGGAATTCAGCGACCTTTCGCTTGGGTTCGACTTGCGCTTTCGCGAAATGACCCCGCTGCGCTTTGGTAACCCGTTTGACCTTCGCCAGACCGGAACCCAGCTGAACCGCTGAGTACCCGTCTCTCTCGACTGTCCGTTGCGCGACGACTTGACAGCCGTCGAGCTTCAGCACCGTGACGGGCACATGTTTACCGTCATCGGTAAACAGCCGCATCATGCCAACCTTCTGAGTGATCACACCTGTGCGCATTGCACGCGTCTTCTCTCGTTCGTTACTGCAGCTTGATTTCGACACTGACCCCGGCCGCAAGGTCGAGCTTCATAAGCGCATCGACTGTTTGCGGCGTAGGATCAATAATATCGAGCAACCGCTTGTGGGTTCGGATCTCGAATTGCTCGCGACTCTTTTTGTCTACGTGCGGCGAGCGATTGACTGTGAACTTTTCAATCCGGTTCGGCAGTGGAATGGGACCGCGCACCCGCGCGCCCGTGCGCTTGGCCGTCTGCACGATCTCGCGCGTCGACACGTCGAGCACACGATGATCAAAGGCCTTGAGCCTGATGCGTATATTTTGGCTTTGCATGGTTCCGTTTCTACCTAATTCCGAGTCAAATTCGTCTTACTTCGTAATCTTTGCCACGACACCGGCACCCACTGTGCGCCCACCTTCGCGAATGGCGAAGCGAAGCTTCTCTTCCATGGCGATGGGATGGATCAGTTCAACCGTCATCGAAACATTGTCGCCCGGCATCACCATCTCGGTGCCTTCAGGCA
>VFKO01000063.1 GCA_009885515.1 Rhodobiaceae bacterium
AAAGAAGAAGAAATAGCCCTCACCCTTTTTTGCGAAGAGCAAAAAAGACCCTCTCCCGCAAGGGGAGAGGAAGAAAGAACATTTTTTGCAACTGCGTTTTTCTTCCTCTCCCCTTGCGGGAGAGGGTCTTTTTTGCTCTTCGCAAAAAAGGGTGAGGGCTATTTCTTCTTCTTTGCCTTGGCGATCTTTGGCTTTGGGCCAGGCCTTTGGCGCGCCAGGGTGCGGCCGAGTTTCTTCTCCAGCGATTTCATAAAGGCTGGAGCGCCGAAGGGACGTCCGGTGTGTTCGCTGGCCGAGATCGCCTTGAGTTCGGCGGCGGTGAATGGTGCGGCCAGCGCGGTTTTCCAGTCCTTGGCTTCATCAAGCAGCGGCTTGACCTCGACAAATCCGTCATTCTTGCCCTTGAGATGGGCCGCGGCACTCGACCACTTCCAATCCTTGGCCTTCGACGCGGCCTTGGCACGAACTGGCGCAGTCTCGACGTAGCGGGCGCACATTGGCAGCGAGGCCGTGTCCATCGGGAAAGACGCAAAGCGGCCACGGAAAAGACCGCCATCACGCGAACGGCGCAGATTGACGGCGCGGGTAAAGCGGCGATGCGCCTCGCCCAATGCCTGGCGCAAGGCCTTGGGCGAATTGGGAACGAGAATGAGCTGGACCTGCTTTGGCAGCAGACAATAGGCCAAAACCTTGACCTTTGCCGCCGCGCAGCCTTGGGCCACGAGCGCCAAATAGTCTTTGTAATCCTGGTCGTTTGCAAAAATGCGTTGACCGGGGTTGCCGCGTTGCAGCACGTGATGGGGTGCGCCAGGCACCACTGCTCTTGCTAATCTTGCCATGATGGGAGGAAACCTAGCCGTGAAATCCGCTTTCGTCAATTGGTCTGTGTCCCCATATTTTAGACCGGCTGGGGGTGAAATCAACCAGATGATGTGGGTGCCTGGCTTGGCAGGACGAATTCTGCGATGTATCACCCGGTGACATAATGTCTGGGTTAACAAGGGACATAGCTATGCGGAACACCATTTGGCAGTGCTGGACCGGGCTTACGGCCTGCGCCCTCGTGGCCGCTCTTCTACAAGTTGCAACTGCGGCAGATGCAAGCCGTACAAAAATCACCCTGGTGCTGACAAGCGATGTCTACAAAATGGGGGATGAAAATGGTCGTGGGGGGATGGCACGTATCGCTGCGGTGCTGAAAGCCGAGAAGGCGGCCCATGCCAATGTCCTGACCGTGCACGCCGGGGACACGATTTCGCCGTCACTGATGTCGGGTTTTGACCAAGGGGCGCACATCGTCGATCTGTTCAACATGTCGCCGCTGGATGTTTTTGTGCCCGGCAATCATGAGTTTGATTTTGGGCCTGAGGTCTTTCTCAAGCGCATGGGCGAATTCAAGGCGCGGGTGCTTGCGGCCAATTTGCGGGAGGCCGGGGGCAAAGTGATCGCCGGGATTGCCGATTCGCATCTGTTTACTTTTGGCGCTGTGAAAATCGGCGTGATCGGGCTTACCGAAGATGGTTCCAAAATTTCATCGCGGCCGGGACGATTGATAGTCTCGGCGAGCCTGAGGGCGAGCGAGCTTGAGGCGGCAAGTTTGCGCAAAGCGGGCGCAGATTTGATAGTGCTGGTGGCGCATGCGGGACGCGATCGCGACGAAGAATTGTTCGCGTCGGGACTGGCCGACGTGATTCTGTCCGGGCACGACCACGATCTCTACATGCGCTTTAACGAAAAGACCGCGATTATCGAAGCCGGCGAAGACGGTATGGCTGTGGCTGCTGTCGATCTTGAGGTCACGGTCGACTACAAAGGCGATGGCAAACGCCGCGTGCGCTGGTGGCCGCATTTCCGCTTTATCGATACGGCGGATGCGAAACCCGATGCCGGCGTTGGCGCGCGGGTGGCGATGTATGATGCAAAACTCAACGCCGATCTGGGCGATCCGGTTGGCAAAACGGCCAGCGAACTCGACAGCCGCAATGCGGCGGTGCGCGGCGGGGAAGCGGCGATCGGCAATCTCTTCGCCGATGCCCTGCGCGAGGGCACGAAGGCCGATGCGGCGCTGCTCAATGGCGGCGGGTTTCGTGGTGGCAAGATTTATCCGGCTGGCAGCACGCTGTCGCGCAAGGATGTGCTGAGCGAGTTGCCATTTCTGAACAAGGCCTATGTGCTGCAGGTCAGTGGCGCCACACTGAAGCTGGCGCTCGAGCAGGGTTTTGCTGGTGCGGAGAACGAGGTGGGGCGCTTTCCGCAAGTCTCCGGCTTGAAAATTCGCGCGGACGTCACCAGACCGGAAGGCCGGCGGGTGGTGTCTGTTTCGATCAACGGCGCAAAACTCAAGCCCAGAAGAATGTACCGGCTGGTGACGAACGATTATCTGGCCAATGGCGGCGATGGCTATGGCGCGCTCAAATCCGCGAAAGTATTGACCGGGGACACGGACGCGGACCTGGTCTCAACGCTCATCGTTTCATATTTGCGCAGCAAAGGCACAGTGTCTCCTAAATTTGAAAGCCGGATTGTGGTGGCCCGCGCACGGGCGCCACACTGAGTTCAGGCGCCGGCTTTGGCCAATTTTATGAACGCATCGACTTCCTGCGCACTTGTGGCGAAGGAGCACACCAGG
Source organism: Rhodobiaceae bacterium (assembly GCA_009885515.1). Classification (GTDB taxonomy): domain Bacteria; phylum Pseudomonadota; class Alphaproteobacteria; order Micropepsales; family Micropepsaceae; genus SZUA-430. The sequence continues at coordinate 2,630 of VFKO01000063.1, forward strand.
CGGATCAGGGGGCGGCCGTCGGTGACGGGCTCCCACAAATAGAATTTGGCGCCCGCGCCCTCGAGTGATTTCATGGCGGCTTCGGATGGCACCTTGACGAAGACTTCGTTGGCCTGGACAGGTTGAACAATTGCGTAGCCCGAAAGGACCTGGAGCCCCTCGCTCAAGCGCGTAGCCATTGCATTGGCGTTGCTTGCCAGCCTTAGCCACAGGCCGTTGTCCAACAGGGCTTCGATCTGGGCCGAGAGAAAGCGCATCTTAGAGAACAGGTGGCCCGCTTTCTTACGGCGATAGGAAATGTCGGCGGCGCGGGCGGGGTCAAAGAAGATCACAGCCTCGGCGCCCAAGGCGCCGTTCTTGGTGGCTCCGAATGACAGGGCGTCGAGGCCCGCCTTCCAGGTGACTTCGGCAGGCGAACATTTGAGGTGAGCCAAGGCATTGGCAAAGCGGGCGCCGTCCATGTGGAGGGCCAATTTTTCATGGGCCGCGAACTGGCTCAAGGCGCTGACTTCGCCCGGTGTGTAGACGGTGCCGAGTTCGGTTGCCTGGGTGATGGATATTGTTGCGGGCTGGACGTGATGGACAAATCCACGATTGAAATGTGCCAGTGAGGATTTCAATCCAGTGACGGTGAGTTTGCCTTGCGCTCCGGCAAGAGGGACAAGCTTGGCGCCAGAGTAGAATTCCGGTGCGCCGCATTCATCGACGTGGATGTGCGAGCCTTCGTGACAGAAGACGGCGCCATAGTGAGGGGTCAGGGTCGCGAGAGCGAGGGCGTTGGCCGCAGTGCCGGTTGCGACGGGGAAGACGGCTACTTCTTTTTCGAAAAAGGTCGATAGCTTTTCGGTGAGGCGGGCCGTGACCGTGTCACCGCCATAGCTTGCCGCCATGCCGTCATTGGCGCGCGCGAGAGCTGCAATAATTTCAGGTGCCGCACCGGCGGCATTGTCGCTCATAAAATTCATCGAAGGTGCCCCGTTTTGCGGGGCACACTAGCGATGAACCCTCAGAAAGGAAGCGCTTAGTGCGACGCAGCCGCGCGGCCCCTTGAGGGACGGAAGATCAACCACAATATTCCAAAGACGATGATGAATGGCGCCAGGGCGAATGCCAACTGAATGGCCAGGCCCAACACCGTGAAGGCCAGCGTCAGCGCCAGTCCAACGCCCGCCAAAGCGAGGCCGAACAGTACTGCCAGCAAAATAATTGGAAGGATAAGTATCCAAACAAGAATGGCGATCAAAGCGCCGATCAATTCGCCCATTTGTGGCCTCCAAAAGCCGCTTTCTGCAGCTAGTGTGAACTAGATAGTACTTAATGATTGAGAATTCAAGCGCAAAATTGGGCTCACCTGTCTTTTTCAGACCGCCACTTACAACGCGTTATGGTTGCGCCTGGTTTTGGTGATTCGTCGTGAGCGCTTTGTCAGTCATTCATGCACCACTTCGCGACGATTCGGGTTTCCCGCCTCTTACTTCCGTGTCACAAAATGCGCCGATGACGGCAGCGCGTGCGATCGATTTAAGCGTGATAATTCCGGCGCTCAACGCTGCGGCGCGGTTGCACGAAACGCTGAGCGCGCTTGAAGAAGCGTGCGAGACGATGGCGGTTGAGATCATTGTTGTCGACGGCGGGTCCGTTGACGATACCGTTGCACGCGCGGCGGCGCTGGGCGCGAAGGTCATTGTTGCGCCGCGCGGGCGGGGCTCGCAATTGTCGGCCGGGGCCAAGGAAGCGCGCGGCCGATGGCTCTTGTTCCTGCATGCAGATACAACGCTGGAGCCATTTTGGAGTACGACGGTCACCTCGTTCATGAGGAGCAAGAGCATGGCGCTGAAGGCTGCGCATTTTACGTTTGCGTTGGACGACGCATCCGACGCGGCGCGACGGGTGGAAGTGATGGCCAATTGGCGGGCACGACGGCTTGGGCTGCCGTATGGCGACCAGGGGCTTTTGATGTCGCGCAAACACTATCATGCGCTTGTCGGTTATCTCGACATTCCGATAATGGAAGACGTCGACATGGCGCGGCGAATCGGACGGCAGAACCTGGTGGAGCTTCCGGCGACGGCGACGACTTCAGCTGACCGGTACCGGCGCGACGGCTATTGGTTGCGGCCTCTGCGGAACCTTGCATTGCTGGCGCTGTATTTCTTGGGGGTCTCGCCACAGCGTCTTGCCAAACTTTATGGCTAAGCCGCTTGTCATCGTATTCGCGAGAGCGCCGCGCTACGGTGCAGTGAAGACGAGGCTGGCGGCAGACATTGGTGCAGCAGAAACGCTTAGGTTTTATCGAACCATGTTGGCAAGCGTCGCGCGCCAAGTGCGGGACGATGCACGCTGGGAGACTATTTTTTGTGTCACCCCAGTCGCTGCCGCGCTTTCGGGTTGGCCATTGAGGGCGAGCGCGCAAGGGGAAGGCGATTTGGGCCGGCGCATGGTGCGTGCATTGCGAGCGGCCGGGACGCGGCCGTCGATCATCGTGGGCAGCGATATTCCGGCGCTCAAATGCTGGCACCTCGCAGAAGGCTTCACGGCGTTGCGGCGCGGGCCGTTTGTCCTAGGTCCGGCGCGCGACGGGGGCTATTGGCTGATCGGGGCGCGCCATGGGGCGCAAATGGCACCCCACGCGCTTGACGGCGTGCGGTGGTCGAGCGCGCATGCGCTGGCCGACACGCGGGCGCGATTGGCAACGGCTATCGTGCTCGACACGGTGCTTGACGATGTTGACGACGGCGCCGCCTATCGTACCATTGTCGCCGCGCAACAACGAGGGCTGCGGCCGTTGGCGCAGCAATTATCCGATCACACGTAGCGCTTCGACAAGGCTATCAACGTCCGGTTCGTCTTGATAGATGCCGAAACCGATACGCAGCCGGTCCTCGCGGTGGTCGACGATAATGTTTCGCTGGGACAATTCATCGTAGAAGTGCGCGGCTCTTTGCGTCCTGAAGGTCAGAAACCGCCCAAGTGTATTCAAGTCCCTGGAAATCAGTTCATCCGAAGTGAAGCTGAGACGCGAAGCGTCGAGTTTTTCAATGAAGTAAGTTTGCAGCGCTCTGCACTGCGTATGCATGGAAGCGACGTAGAGGCCGTCCTCACAAAGCCATCGCATTACGGCGTTGAAGCGATAGAGACCTGACGGATCGAACGTGGCGCCCGCAAAGCGGCTGGCGTCGACGGCATAACCCACTTGCTTCCCGCGCTTTTGCTCCAGAGCGCCAAATTCGGCGAACCAGCCGGTATCGCGCGGGCGCTTGCCGTATCCCGGCGGGCAATGCATGAAGCAGACGCCCTCGCCCGACATCGCATATTTGTAACCGCCGGCAATGTAGAAAACGCGTGCCCCAATCCGCGAAAGGTCGACGGGGATGGCCATGAAGGCGTGATAGCCATCGATGACGGCGAAGGTATTCTTGTCGTCTATGGCCGAGACGATGTCTTCCAAATCGTCTGCCGCAACAATTTGTCCGGAATTGAAGAAAACGTGGCTCAACCAGACCATGTCCCAATCGTCGCGTTGTTTCAAGTTGGCGATGAAGCGTTGCTTGAACGTTGCAAATGGATGCACGGGGACGCGCACTACATTGACGAGTTCGTCTTCTTCGAGCCGAGCCATTTGTCGGGTGAGTGAGTGAAATTCGCTGTCCGTCGTCAAGATATTGTGCTTTGGCAAGCCATGTGTCGCCGACAGGAGGCGCTGCAAGAGTATGTGCGTGTTCGGGGCGAACACGATTGTACTTGGGTCCAAGAGCGATAGATGTCCTGCAATATAGGCTTGAGCTTGAGGAACGCTTTCGGCGAAAATCTTTCCCCATTTCCTATCCAATAGGGAGGCGGAGTCGTTCCAGTATTCTTGCTGCGCCGCGAAGGTGACATCGGGCCAAGGATGGTGGCTATGAGCTGCAAAATGGAGCGGCGCGCCCGGGTGCCCAATGGATTTCGAGAAATGCTGCTTGTAGGTCACCGGTTCATTTCTCGTAGCGATAGCGCATGGATTTGCGCACCTCGTCGGGCAAAGGCGGCAAGGCCGAACGCGGGATCAGAAAGGTCGCGATGGCGAACAGGTCATTATAGGCGCGGTGCTTGTCGGCGGTAGCGCGCAGATATTCGTGGCCGGAAGACCCGCCGGTTCCCACTTTCCGGCCCAGCATTCGCGATACCATAAGGGCATGGCGCGTGCGCCAGAGCGCCAGCGTCTCGTCGATGTCCATCAGGGCCTTCAGCATACGGAAGCCAGCGTGCGCCGCGGGTTCATCGCGATAGAGGAACAGGAACAAAGCCGCCTGCAAGGCGTGACGCGACAATGTCCAGTCTCCCTGACGGTGCAGCTCGGCATAGCGCGCATCGTCGAGCAGCCCGTCGAACATGGCGCGTGATTTCTGCAGTGAGGCGATCTGTATGTCTTTCTCGGCTTGCGAGAGGTGCGGATGCGAACGGATTTGTCCCATGTCGTGGGACAGCATGGTGTCGAGCGCCTTGGCGTAGGCGTCGCGGAACCGGAAACCTCCCTTGTCGACGAAGGGCGTGCGTGACAGCCACGCGTCGATCTGATCACGCAGCGTTGGTTCTGATTCGAGCGCCGTCACACGGGCTCGCGCGTCACCCGGCAGATTGGCGTCGTAGCTCTGGTCGTTGAAGGCGAGCCGGGCCTCGCGCTTGAGGCCCAGGCGAATTTCGAGGGTCCGGAACTGTTCACTCTGGAAGCCGGAGCCCGGAATCAGCAGATTGCGGAACTCGAGGAAATCCATCGGCGTCATGGTTTCGAGAATGTCAATCTGGGAGACGAGAAGCTGCTCGATCCTGACGATGCGTTCCGCGGCATTGACGGCGCGGCTGAGTTCCGCGTCGTCGACCATCGGACCGCCAAATATTTCCTGAATCAGATCGAGTTCAAAAAGTATTTGTTTGAACCAAAGCTCGTAGGTCTGATGGATGATGATAAAAAGCATCTCGTCGTGCGCGGGCTTGCCCTGCTTGACGCTTTCCATGTGTTGACTGGAGAGCAGCTGGTCGAGCCGCAAGTAACTGCCGTAGTCCATTGGCGGGCGCCTTGTTCAGTTTGCTCAGACGCGCCGTGTTTA
>VFKO01000081.1 GCA_009885515.1 Rhodobiaceae bacterium
CGCCAGAAAATAACATTGGCGATATAGGCGTTCGATGCACGATCCAGTCCAATCGCCGCCAGCATGCGGTTGAGCAGTTGGCCGCTTGGACCAACGAAGGGCAAGCCTTCCAAGTCCTCTTCCCGGCCCGGCGCTTCACCGATGAACATGACTGCAGCGTCCGCAGGCCCGTCCGCGAACACCGTGCTCTTTGCCGTCTTGCGCAACTCACAGCCCTCGAAGGCATCGACCGCCGCGCGCAGTTCTTCAAGCGTAGTGCACGCTGCCGCAATCTGCCGGGCGCCAAGCGTCGCGGCGCTCGAAGGCGACGGGCGCTGAACCATAGGCACAGGCGCGTTCGCCGGTGGGCTCAAGAGCGCGGCAGGAGGTGGTGGCGGTACGGAAAAGCGGTCAATCGGCGCCTCGGCCAGTGCCTCATCGGCACCGGCATCGACGAGCCATCTCAGCATCGTCCGCACTTCATTCTGGCTGAGAGGCTGATTCAATTGCAATCCTACGTTGACCATTGACGTCTAATTTGCGAGTCCAATACAGCAGAGTCCCGGAAATCGTAACCCCCCGTGGAAAAAGGAATCAGCCGCACTATGAGCACCGTCGCCCCCCGAGAGTCGATGGAGTTTGACGTCGTCATTGTCGGCGCCGGGCCCTCGGGCCTCTCGGCCGCCATACGCCTCAAGCAGTTGGCCGCAGAAACGGGCAAGGAAATCTCCGTCTGCGTTCTCGAGAAAGGTTCCGAAGTCGGCGCGCATATTCTGTCGGGCGCCGTCATCGATCCTGTTTCACTGAACGAACTCATCCCTGACTGGAAAGAAAAAGACGCGCCTATCGACACGCCGGTCACCGATGACCGCTTCCTCTTTCTCGGACAGTCGGGCTCGATTCGCTTTCCCAATTTCATCATGCCATCTTTGATGAACAATCACGGCAACTACATCGTGAGTCTAGGAAACGTCTGCCGCTGGTTGGGAAAACAAGCTGAGGAACTGGGCGTCGAAATCTATCCGGGCTTTGCCGCCGCCGAAATCCTTTATGACGATAAGGGCGCCGTGCGCGGCGTCGCCACGGGGGACATGGGAATAGGCCGCGATGGCAAAGCCAAAGCAGGCTTCACCCGCGGCATGGAGTTACTGGGCAAATACACGCTGATCGGTGAGGGCGTGCGCGGCTCACTCGCCAAGCAACTCATCGCCCGCTTCAAGCTGGATGAAAACAGTCAGCCGCAAAAGTTTGGCATTGGTCTGAAAGAACTCTGGGAGGTGCCGCCGGATCAACACAAGCGCGGCATGGTCATGCACACTATGGGCTGGCCGCTGAAGAACGACACCGGCGGCGGTTCATTCATGTATCACTTCGGCGAAAACCTGGTCTCGGTCGGGTTCGTCGTTCACCTGAATTACTCCAACCCTTTCCTCTCGCCTTTCGACGAATTCCAGCGCTTTAAGACTCACCCCTCAATCCGCCCGTTCCTTGAAGGCGGCAAGCGCCTGTCCTATGGCGCCCGCGCTATCACCGAAGGCGGTTTTCAATCTGTCCCCAAATTGACATTCCCCGGCGGCGCTTTGATCGGCTGCTCGGCAGGTTTCATGAATCTCCCGCGCATCAAGGGCAGCCACAACGCGATGAAGTCGGGAATGATGGCAGCAGAAGCAGCCTTCGAAGCGGTAACCGCAGGCCGCTCCGCCGATGAACTGACAGCCTACACCGGGCTTTACCAAAACAGTCACGTGTTCAAGGACCTCCACCGCGTCAGAAATATGAAACCCTTCTGGAGCCGACTGAGAACGATCCCGGGTCTCGGTTTCGGATTCTTCGACATGTGGACCAACCAGCTCGGCTTCAGTCTCTTCGGCACGTTGAAACACGGTAAACCCGACTACGCGTCGCTGAAACCGGCACGTGTCAGCAAGCCCATAGTCTACCCCAAGCCCGACGGCATCGTCAGTTTCGACAAGCTCTCATCCGTGTTTTTGTCGGGCACGAATCATGAAGAAGACCAACCGGTTCACCTTGTGTTGAAGGACCCGTCAATACCCATTAGCCGCAACCTCCCCGAATTCGACGAGCCCGCGCAACGGTATTGCCCGGCTGGCGTCTACGAAGTCGTTCGTGAAGAATCCGGCAGAAATCCGCGATTTGTCATTAACGCGCAAAATTGCGTCCACTGCAAAACTTGCGATATCAAAGACCCGGCACAAAATATAAACTGGGTGACACCCGAGGGTGGTGGCGGGCCGACCTACCCGAATATGTAATCAGTGTCAGCGAGGGAGATAAGAGTGCTCGGGAAATCTGCGATAAAAGTCATCGCCACCATCACGGTACTCGGTTGCGGACTTGTGCTGGGCCTCACACAGTGCTCGTCCGTAGAACAGTTGACGGGGGGCGCAAGCAGCGAGGGGTCAAGTCCCAATCGCTACGGCAGCTATCTCGCCGGACGTTTCGCAGCCAGCGAGCGCGACGCCTCCTCGGCTGCACACTATTTCGACAACGCGCTCAAATTCGACCCGCAAAATCCCGAACTGCTTGAGCGCGCCATTCTCAG
>VFKO01000298.1 GCA_009885515.1 Rhodobiaceae bacterium
CCAGGAAGAGCCGAAAAACATGGGCGCCTGGACGTTTATGGAACCAAATCTGGAATGGGTTTTGACGCGCGTTGGCGCCAGAGTAACTCGAGCGCGTTATGCCGGCCGGCACGCAGCCGCGTCTCCCGCCGCCGGACAATCAAGCCGCCATCAAGCAGAACTCAAAGCGCTGCTGGATGACGCCCTTTCTCTTTGAGCAGATGAGCAGATAAATGACGACTGAAATTCGCGTGCCAGGACTTGGTGAATCGGTGACAGAAGCAACGGTCGCCAAATGGCTCAAAAACCAAGGTGACTCTGTCCGCATCGATGAGCCCTTGGTCGAATTGGAAACCGACAAGGTCACCGTGGAAGTCCCGGCCCCCAGCGGTGGCGTGCTGTCGGAGATTCTGGTGACGCCGGGCTCCACCATCGCCGTTGGTGCAATCCTTGGCATGATCGGTGAAGGCGCGGGTGTGTCGGCAGCGCCACCGCCAAAACCGCAACCACTTCCCCCGGCGCCTGCGGCAAAGCCAGCAGCACCGGTCCTCAGCCCCTCGGCCCGCAAGATCGCTGAAGAAAACAGACTTCCCCCACAAACCATCTCTGGAACCGGACGCGATGGCCGCATCATGAAGGGCGACGTGCTTTCCGCCGTCGAAGCCAGGGCCAGCGCACCCAAACCCGTCTACGCGCCACCCTCTGGCCCCAGACCGCAAGCCGTGCGCGAAGAGCGCGTGCCGATGTCGCGTCTGCGCAAGACGATAGCCCTGCGCCTCAAGGAAGCACAGAACACAGCGGCGATGCTGACGACCTTTAACGAGGTCGATATGTCGTCCGTCATGCATCTGCGCACGGCGCACAAAGACTCATTCGAAAAGCGCCACGGTGTCCGGCTGGGCTTTATGAGTTTCTTCGTCAAAGCCTGTATTTTGGGCCTGAAAGAAATTCCCTCCGTCAACGCCGAGATCGAAGGCGATGATCTCGTCTACAAGAACTACTACGACATCGGCGTCGCCGTCGGTACGCAGAAGGGTCTGGTTGTACCTGTTGTGCGCGGCGCCGACGAACTTTCGCTCGCCGAAATTGAAAAGCGCATCAACGATTTCGGCCTGCGCGCCCGCGACAACAAGCTGAAACTCGAAGAACTCCAGGGTGGCACCTTCACGATTTCAAACGGCGGTGTTTACGGGTCACTCATGTCAACGCCGATATTGAATGTGCCGCAATCGGGTATCTTGGGGATGCACAAGATAGAACAGCGCCCTGTCGCCATCGACGGCAAGGTCGAAATTCGCCCAATGATGTATCTCGCGCTGTCCTATGATCACCGCATCGTCGACGGCAAAGAGGCCGTGACGTTCCTGGTTCGCGTCAAGGAATGCCTCGAAGCGCCGGAACGCATGATTTTGGAAGTATAGATGAGCGATCTCTACGACGCAGTGATTATCGGCGGCGGTCCCGGTGGATACAACGCCGCCATTCGCCTGGGGCAATTGGGAAAGCGCGCGCTCTGCGTAGAAAAACGCGGCACGCTCGGCGGCACCTGCCTCAACGTCGGCTGCATTCCCTCAAAGGCACTGCTGCGCGTCTCTGAGCTTTTCGAGGAATCCAAAGACCACTATCCGGCGCTCGGCATCAAAACCAACGGTGTCACCTTCGATCTCGACGCCATGATGGCGCACAAGGACAAGACCGTCGACGGTCTGACTAAGGGCGTTGAATTCCTCTTCAAGAAAAACAAAGTCGAATACACCACCGGTGCAGGCGCCTTCGCAGGCGGCAACAAGGTCGAAATTCGTGCCAACGACGGCACCACTCGCAGTGTTGAAGCGAAGTCACTCATCATCGCCACCGGTTCGGAACCAACACCACTTCCGGGCATCACCGTCAACGAAGAGGACATCGTATCGTCGACCGGTGCGTTGAAGCTCAAGGACGTTCCCAAACGCTTGCTCGTCATCGGTGCCGGTTACATCGGCCTCGAAATGGGCTCGGTCTGGCGCCGCCTGGGCAGCCAGGTCACAGTCGTCGAATTCCTTGATCGGATAACGCCCGGTCTCGACGGTGAGGTGGCAAAAAACTTCCAGCGCATTCTGGCCAGGCAAGGCATGGTATTCAAACTGGGTGCGAAAGTCGTCGGAGTCGATCGCAAAAACGGAGCCTTGCAGGTCTCGATTGAACCTGCCGCGGGTGGTGCGCATGAAATCATCGAAACCGACATCGTCCTCTCGTCAATTGGCCGCCGTCCATACACCCAGGGCCTGGGCTTGGACAAAGTCGGCCTGACAACGGACAACAAAGGCCGCATTCCCGTCGACAAGAATTACGCAACCGCGACGCCGGGCATCTTCGCCATCGGCGACGTGATCGAAGGCCCGATGCTCGCGCACAAAGCCGAAGACGAAGCGGTCGCGGTTGCCGAAATTATCGCGGGCCAGGCTGGCCACGTGAACTACGACGCGATCCCCGCCGTGGTCTACACACACCCCGAAGTCGCCACCGTCGGCAAGACCGAAGAAGAACTCAAAGCCGCTGGCATCGCCTACAAAATCGGCAAGTTCCCCTTCGCCGCCAACTCACGCGCCCGTGCCAACGCTACGACGGATGGTTTTGTCAAAATCCTGGCCGACGCCAAAACCGACCGCGTCCTGGGCGTCCACATGATCGGCCCCGAAGTCGGCAACATGATCGCCGAAGCAACCCTAGCCATCGAATTCCAGGCCGCCGCCGAAGACATCGCCCGCACCTCCCACGCCCACCCAACATTGACCGAAGCCGTCCGCCAAGCCGCCATGGCCGTCGGCGGTTGGACGATGCAGATGTAAGCCTTCACTCCACCGATGGTCAAAGTCCCCACGAACAGTTTTCGCAATGCCGCAATTGCACACGGCTCCGGGACGCTTGGAGGGAATGCGCAAAGTACCAATCGAGCCCATGACAGAGTGATCAAGGCTCTCCAATTGCTTCGTCTGTATCCCGATCAAGGCCGAGAGGCCCTCAGCGAACTGGCGAAGGACTCGAATAATTCAGTTCGCGCATGGGCCGCAACCTATTTGTTACCGCTTGATCAAGAGCGGGCGATTACCGTCCTTGAAGACGTGGCACGAAACGACGAATCTATCATTGGACTTGATGCGGAGATAGTTTTGCGCGAGTGGAAAGCGGGTCGCCTAAAGTTGCTCGCATAGCCCATTACCTTACCGCCGCGCTCTCGGATGCGCGCGCTCGTACACTTTCAGCAAATGCGTCTCGTCCACGCTGGTGTAACGCTGAGTTGTCGATAGCGACGCGTGCCCCAGCAATTCCTGGATCGCGCGCAAATCACCACCTGCCGCCAGCAGATGTGTCGCAAACGCGTGGCGCAACGCGTGCGGCGTCGCCGACTCTGGCAACCCGAGCACGCGCCGCAAATGCTGCATCAAGCCTTGCACGATGCGCGGATGCAGCCGCTTGCCGCGCGCCCCGTAAAACACCGGGTCGTCGCGCGTCGCCCCGAACGGACACACCTTCACATAGGCCTCGATCGCATCCCGGGCTTCGGGCAGTATGGGGACGACCCGCTGTTTGTTGCCCTTGCCCGTAATGACCAGAGCCTCCGGCAACGGCAGCGCTCCTCGATTGAGGCCCAGCGCCTCCGAAATACGCAACCC
>VFKO01000455.1 GCA_009885515.1 Rhodobiaceae bacterium
ACAGAAATTGTCAAACGATCCGACAAAGCCAGGGGCTTCGTCGTTCTGCCGAAACGCTGGATCGTCGAACGCTCGATTGCTTGGTTCAACCGTTGCCGCAGGCTGGCCAAGGACTGGGAAAATCTCAACCTCAGCGCCCTTATCTTTCTGCGCCTCGCCTCCATCCGACTCATGCTCAGAAAACTCTGTAATCCTTCATGAACTTTCGGGACGGACTCTCAGCCCGCGACATCAAAACCAAAGCCGGCAGTTCCTCATCCGTCTTGGCCCGCAAAAGCGGCGTGACGGATGAGGGACTTCACACCCTGCTCGCGCGCCCCGCCCAGAACGGTTTGCGCAGGTCGCGCTTCAGGATTTTCCCCGATCCCGTGCGCGGGATGTCGTCCATGAACGAAATGCTGCGTGGCACTTTATAACCCGCCAGACTCTGCCGCGCGAACGCGGTGATCTGCTCCTTGCTCAACGCGGCGCCCGTGCGCACAACCACAATCGCGTGCACCGCCTCGCCCCATTCGTCGTCGGGAATGCCGAACACGGCGACGTCGTTGATGTCGGCGTGTGCCTCGAGTGCGGCTTCGATCTCAGCCGGATAAATGTTCACGCCGCCCGAAATGATCATGTCCTTTTTGCGGTCGCAGATATAGTAAAACCCTTCTTCGTCGCGATAGGCGATGTCGCCCACCGTCTGCCAGCCATCTCGCCGGTCGGCCATGAATTTGTCGTGCGCCTTGTGATAGGTCGAAAACATGTTGGCGCTTTTCACATAAAGCTCGCCCTCGGTCTGTGCTGCGGTGACCGCCGCTCCTTCGTCGTCGAACAGCATAATCTCAACCCCAGGCGCCACCTTGCCGCACGATCCCGGCTTCGACAGCTGATGCTCCGGGCGCAACAATGTGTTGATGCCAAGCTCGGTCGAGCCATAAACCTCAAACAGCGACAGCTTGGGAAAGCGCGACAGATAAAGCTGTTTCAGCGCGTACGACCACGGCGCCGCGTTCGCTACCATCCGCGCCATCGAACTGACATTGTACCTGGAAAAAACCGCATCGGGCAGCTGGCAAATCCGCCGGATCGGCGTCGGTGCCGCAAACGTTGTGGTGACACCATAAGTCTGAACCAGTCGCAGCCAGTCTTCCTCGTCGTATTTGTGCTGCAGCACGCAACTATGCCCTTGCCGGATCGACGTTGCCAGAAACCCGCCCGGCCCCGAATGATACAGCGGCCCCGTCGTGATGTAGACGTCGCTTGGCAGATACCCGATCTCGCCCCACAATGCCGCCGACTGCGCTGCATTCCCCAGGGACGAGCGCACCGCACCCTTGGGCTTGCCCGTCGTGCCCGACGTATAGATCATCGTCATTGGCTCGCCCGCCGCCTCGCGCAATTCCGGCGGGGCAGGGGACAGTTTGACGAGCAACGGCTCCACCCGCGTCTGACCCGCCAGCGGCACCCCGTCGAAAATCAGAACCTCGCGCACTTTCGGTGTCTCAGGACGGATCTTGGCGAACAAATCTGCAAACTCAGCATCAGCAAACACCACCACCGCGTCCGAATTGTCGACGACGTAGCTGGCTTCTTCATGCGTCAGCCGGTAGTTCAGCGGTACCCCCACGGCGCCGATCTTGCGCACCGCGTTCGACATTGCCACCAGCCAGCATGAATTCTGCCCGCACGACAGCACCCGGTCGTTCGATTTCACGCCAAGCTCAATCAAGAGCCGCGCCAGCCGGTTGGCGTTCGCCTCAAGCTCGGCAAAGCTCCATTTCACCAAATGCCCGTCCGGCCGGTCGTCAACCAGCGCCATCTGGGCCCCAAGTTTGGCTGCAAGGTCTGTCAGAATATCGGTCATGGTCGCAGCACGCTCATTTGAATGTTGGATAGCGCTATCTCGCCGGTAGTCCACAGAGAATGCAACCGGCAATGTGTGGCCAAAAATGTGATTTGCTCCCCCTGCCCGCCAGGCGTAGCGTCCCGTTCCATGTTCGGTGAGCGCGTTCGGGCTCGAGTGAGCCGCCTCGCCCCACATTAGTAAGCGCCCCTGCGACGTCGCGGCCGCGCCACTTTCCCCCCAAACTTTAGGAGAATTACGAAAATGATCATTACGACAATTTCGTTCATGGTAGCTCCCGGGAAAAACATGGAAGCCAACGAGTACTTCCACACCCTTGTCAGACAAGTGAAAAAGCTGACTGGCACGGAACCGACAATCCTCAACCAGCTTGGTGGACCGCTGGGACATTTCCTTCTGCGTGCGCAGTACGACACGCTGAGCGATTGGGATCAGTCGCGCACGAAGATCCAGAACGACGTGCCATTTCAGAAACTCGTCGCCCAAGCAGGCAACGACGGCCTGTTCATTCCCGGCACGACCACCTCATCGATCTGGCAACAAGTACACTAACACACGTGCAGGGAGCCGCCCTTGGGGTGGCTCTCGCGCCTCTGCGTGAATCCCTTGTTTCTCATGGTGAATGTAAGCAAAGCCGTCTTGCGTTTGCCCGTGGAAGGCGCAGTATGAAGTTGATCGGGTTGGGGGAACCAGCGCCATGGGCATCGTCCGTGTGCTGACCGTTTGCGCCGTCTCGCTACTGGCCTCTGTGGCAGCCCCGCTGCCAACCCACCCCTATGAGCGTGCCATCCTCTGCCAGGCGCTGTCAGACATCGTGCAGGCCGATGACGCCCGGGCGCTTGAAGCCGGCCGCGCCATCGCCTTCGCACTTGAAGAGTTCGTGAAGTCCGGCAAGAAACGGCGCAGCAAAATTCTCAGCGACATTTCCGGCGCGGCGATGAAGATGGACAAACTCGACGCCACGGTGCGCCACGCCACCTGGACGCAATGCCTGGACGCCTACGCACCCGCGGCCTGAAGCTGCTGCACATCGTTTGACGGCACCCGATCGAGCGCGGCGTAAAGCTCTGTCATCTTGATCGGCTTGCTGATATAATCGTTGGCGCCAGCTTGGATGCAACGCTCCCGGTCACCCGACATCGCATTTGCCGTCAGCGCCACAATATGTGTTTGCCCCGCGCGGCCGGCCATTTCCCGGATTTTCTGCGTCGCTGTAAAACCGTCCATTTCGGGCATCTGAATGTCCATCAGCACCACGTCATAGCCAAAGCGCTCAACTGCCGCGACCGCCTCCAGTCCATTGGCGGCCATGTCAACGTGATGACCAAGCGGCTCGAGAAATACCCGCAGCAATTTTTGGTTCACAGCCACATCTTCAGCAACCAGAATACGCAGCGGGGCGTTTTTCTTCGGAGCCGCAGCCAAATGCGGACAGCGCGCCGGTGCCTCGGCAACGGCTTCCTTAGCGCGTTCAAGCATCAGCTTGAGCGTAAACCGGCTGCCCTGTCCCGGCTGACTGGTGCAGTCAATCGACCCATGCATGAGTTCGGCCAGCTCACGGCAAATCGCCAGACCCAATCCGGTGCCGCCGTACTTGCGCGTCGTCGAAGAATCGGCCTGCGTGAACGGGGCAAAGATCCGAACCTGTTGTTCCGCCGTAATTCCGATGCCGCTGTCTGTAACGTCAAACTTCAGCTCCACACTGTTGGCCACACCTGGTTCAGTCGCCACACGCAGCACAACGCTTCCGCCATCAGTGAATTTGACCGCGTTGCCAATCAGGTTGCTCAGGATCTGCCGGATACGGCTGGCATCGCCAATGACACGCGATTGCAGCAGCGGCGCAAACTCGACAGAAAGCTCAAGTCCTTTCGTCTTGGCATTGGTCTTGAACAGCTGGATGGCGTCGCTGGCCAGGTCTTTGACGTCAAACGGCGCCAGTTCGAGTTCCATCTTCCCCGCCTCGACCTTTGACAGATCGAGAATTTCATTCATCAGCGTCAGCAGTGACTGTCCGGAGTCCGACGCGATTTGCGCATACTCTCTCTGTTGGCCGTCAAGTGTCGTCTGCTGCAGCGCGCCCAACATGCCCAGCACACCATTCATCGGTGTGCGGATCTCGTGGCTCATGGTGGCAAGAAACCGCGACTTCGCATGATTGGCGGCTTCCGCGTCGCGCAACGCCGTCGCAAGTGCGGCTTCGCTTGCCCGGCGGGCCATTTCCGACCGGTAAGCAAGAATTAGATTACCAGCTGTCAGAAGGAACGGCGTGAACAACTCAACGTGAGAACGGTCATAACCACCCGGGCGGTTCGCGATGCCAGCCATGCCGACGAGAGTTCCACCAGCTTTGATCGGCAATCCCAGGAAGGAATTCAGTGGCAGATGGCCCTTGGGCAAACCACCTTTGCGCGGATCGTTTGCTGCGTCATTGGCAATGACGGGCTCGCCAGACGTCGCCACGGCACCGAACAGGGTTTTCATGTTGCAGAAAACCATGCCAGTCGCCTGATTTTCTTCGTAGAGTTTCTGAGTTTCTGCGTCCCAGGCAATGTTTGTAGTGGCGTGCGCCAGCAAGTACGGCTCACCGGTGGGTTTGAGCAACATCTCGCCAAGAAACCCGTACTCGCTGCCGGTGGAGTCCAGTAGAATCTCAACCAGCCTCTCGCAAAGTGCCTTGATATCGTACGTCGCAATGAAGGCGGTTTGCGCTTCGCGCAGCGCCTCAAGCAATTTCTGGGACAGCAGCAGCTTTTCGCGCGCAACCTGCGCCGCCGACACGTCATAAATGATCCCGGCAAAGCGCCGCCGCCCGTTGGTGCACACTTCGCTGATGGAAAGCCTGATAGGCAGGATAGATCCGTCTTTGCGTTTTCCGCGAACCTCTGCGGTAAACACCGTGTCGCGTGACTGCTTTGATGCGCGATAGCGCTTTATCGCATTCGTGTGCTGTGTCGCTTCGGGTTCGGGCATAATCAGCGTGACGTTTCGCCCGATCGCCTCTGCAGCGGAATAGCCGAACATGCGCTCGGCGGCGGCGTTGAAGACTTCGATTGTGCCCTCTTCGCCGATCACCAGAATGCCATCGGCGGCGCCGCGCAGAACTTTGCTCAACAGGGCGTCTTTCTCGCGGCGCTCCGCCACGGTGCGGGCCAGGGCCTCGTTAATATCCTGTAACTCGCGAGGGGCCGTTGGCGCCAGCGCCCCGATATTGCCGCCCTCCTCATAGTCTTTGAGGAAACGAATGATACTGCGTGCCGGTGCCTGCACCCCACGCCAACTGACGCTGGCGACGACAAAGATCATCGCGAGCGAAAGTGCGGACAGCACGGCGAGCGCTATGAGTGCCGACAATTCTGCGGCGCGCGTGACCCCCCCGCGGTCAAGGCGCAGATGCAGTGTCACCGCATTTTTCCCATAGTCGCGCGGTTGGAGCAGCGCCACAGTGCGCGTAACACCATGATACTCCAGTTTCGGCAGTGCCGCCAAGACTGTACGCGAGCCTAAACCAACCCAAGCCGGATTTGAGGCGGCAATCACTTTGCCGTCCGCACCGTCGGTAACAAAGGCGAAATCGTATTCTGAATGGAACTGAACTTTCGCCAGTTGAGCGTTCAAGTCCGCAACTGACCAGCGCTCCTCAATGATGTGCGACAGTTGCTCGACCCGCGCTGCGACACCCAGTTCGAATTCGTTGCCGATGAAAACTTGCGAAAACCAGTACCGGACCGGAACGACGATGACGCACATCAGCACGGCCATAAACAGGATCGGACGGACAAGCCGCCCTGTGATTGTGTCAAAAAAACGGGGTCTGCCGGTCATCCAGTAGGTTCGCGTTTGGGAGACAGTTCAGGTCAAGCTACACGAAACTGGTTACGGGTCTGTGTGAACCACCGGAAAGGATCTGTTAGGGTTCAGACGGTTTTAAGGCGAATTTGCACTTGGAGACCTGAGATGAAGCGAACAATACTGGGCCTGACCCTGGCGGTGCTGGCAACGCCGGTTCTGGCAGGCGAGGTCGCATGGACCGTGCCCGGCTGGTACGAAGTCACCGATGTCGAAATCGACGGCTGGCTCAGTGCCGGTCCCTTCGCCAGCAAAGACCAATGCGAAGCGCAGATCGTGCAGGACGATGAGGCAGACTACTATTGCCAGGAATTCAATGCAGACCCGGGATGGGTGCGCGGAGATTAGCGCTGTTCGCCAGTCCAAGCCGTACGCGACACTTGAAGGCCTCATTGACATGGCACCGCAAGCGGTAGCCGCATGCACACAAATATTCGCTCAGTTCTGCACTTTTTAATACTCTGTCATCCCGCGCGCGCTGCAGCGCGCGCGGGATGACATCACTTTTTGTATTGGAGATGTGTGCATGCGGTTGCGCAAGCGGGGGCAGTCCCTGCGCCCCCGAAGCCACTTGGCGAAGGCGGGCTGCAGGGGATGGGGGGGCCTCAGAACGTAATCTTCACACGCCGGTTCTGCGGTTCGCGCGCGCCGTCAGCGGTAGGCACGATCGGCTCGCCCTCGCCGCGTCCTGCGATGGAGATGGCCGATCCCATCACGCCTTCAACGATCAGCGCGTCTTTGACTGTGCCGGCCCGCCGCATCGATAGTGCCCTGTTGTAGCTCAACGAGCCCGCGCGATCGGTGTGGC